>JAITXR010000167.1 GCA_031284665.1 Paludibacter sp. | reverse complement strand
CACATTGTTTTATTAATCACTAATCAATATTGAAAAAAAATGTTTATTTTTGCTCCAAAATGAATGTAAAAACTCAAACTTTATGAAAATCACTTTCACTATCGATTATCACACTGCATTTGGGCAGAATATAGCAGTGTTGGGAAACTTGCCGCAACTTGGCGAGTGGCACGACGAAAAAGCACTTTTGCTCGTTCCTGATGGCAATTGCATTTGGACAGGCGAAGTAGAAACGGCAGATGCTGATAATATTGAATATGTTTATCTTGTGAAGGAAGGCAAGCGCATTGTCCGCCGCGAATGGGGCAAGGCTCGCTCTGTAAAACTCGACTCGGCAAAGAATTTTGCTTTGCACGATTTATGGCACGACACTCCGCCGCAACGTTTCCTTTATACTTCGGCTTTTACCGACAGTTTTTTTGCGCAAAACACAAAAGCATTTCAAGCAAAATATCTGAAAAATTCCATTCTGCTAAATGTGATTTGTCCATATATTGCTAAAAATCAAAAACTTATATTATCTGGTGCAGGCGATTATTTTGGTAATTGGAACGCCGAAAAAGCAATCGAACTGCAAGCCGCAGAATATGGACGATGGCAAGTGGTGCTAAATGCGCAGAAAATTACAAGTCCAACAGAATTTAAACTTGCTATTTTAGACCTCGAAACCAAAAAAATTACACATTGGGAAGAAGGCAATAATCGCACACTTTATCCTGTCGAAAAGCGAAACGACAATAGCGTTCACGTGCTCGAACTGCAATATAAACGCAATTGGCTGCATTGGAAAACTACGGGCGTGGCTGTGCCGGTTTTTGCTTTGCGCTCCGAAAAAAGTTTTGGTATCGGCGAATTTTCCGATTTGAAATTAATGATTGATTGGGCTACAAATTTGGGAATGAAAATAATCCAAATTTTGCCGATTAACGATACCACTATCACTCATAAATGGACGGATTCTTATCCTTACAACGCTATTTCGATTTACGCACTGCACCCTGTTTATCTTGGTTTGGCGCAATTTCCGCTTGCCGACAAAGCGAAATTTGCCGCTTATCAATCAAAAGCAAACGCACTAAATACTTTACCCGAAATCGACTACGAGCAAGTGCTGGCATTAAAAGAAGATTATTTGTGCGACCTGTTTGCCGAAATTGGGGCTAAAACCTTAAAAACCAAAGCGTTTGCCGATTTTTTTGCGCGTAATGAGGAATGGCTTTTTCCTTACGCCGCATTTACGCAATTGCGTGATAAATTTTCGACTGCCGATTTCAATGTTTGGACTTCGTTCAGCCGTTTCGATAAACAAGCCCTGCAAAAGACTATTGATAAAGATAAAAATTTCCGTGCCGGAGTGGAACAGGTCTATTTTACGCAATTTCTTTTGCATACGCAACTGTCTGAAATTAAGGAATATGCACATCAAAACGAAGTAATTTTGAAAGGTGATATTCCTATCGGGATTTCGCGTGCCAGCGTTGAGGCGTGGGTTGAGCCGCAACTTTTTAACCTTGATACACAAACCGGTGCGCCGCCCGACGATTTTTCGGTTTTCGGACAAAATTGGGGTTTCCCGACCTATAATTGGGAGCGAATGGCTGCCGACGGTTACAGTTGGTGGGCAAAGCGTTTTCGCAAAATGGCGGATTATTTCGACGCTTATAGAATCGACCATATTTTGGGATTCTTCAGAATATGGGAAATTCCGCAACATTCCGTTCAGGGTTTACTCGGATATTTCAGTCCTGCACTGCCATTTACCGAAGACGAAATAAAAAATTGGATGTGTTGGTTCGACGAATATCGGATGACAAATCCTTATATTCACGAGCATTTTTTGAGTAATATTTTTGGAGAATATACAGCCGAAGTTATTGAAAATTACTTAAATCCCATTGCTTGGCAGATATTTGAACTCAAAGAATTTTGCAATACGCAACAAAAAATCAAATTGTTGTTTGCCGGCAAAACCGACGACAAAACCGACATACTGCGCAACGGACTTTACGCCCTTTGCAACGAAGTACTTTTTGTGCGCGACAGACGCGAGCCTAACAAGTTTCATCCCCGTATTACGGCACAAACTACCTATTCGTATCGCGACCTCGACGAAAATACAAAATCCGTTTATAATCGTTTGTATAATCATTTTTTCTACGAGCGACACAATGAATTTTGGGGTCAACAGGCAATGAAAAAATTACCGACACTTATAAATTCAACTAATATGCTGGTGTGTGGCGAAGATTTGGGAATGATACCCGATTGTGTACCGGCAGTTTTGCGCGAGTTACAAATTATCAGCCTCGAAATACAGCGAATGCCCAAAGACCCGCAAAAGAAGTTTGAAAATCTGAACACAATCCCGTATTTATCGGTTTGCACCACCTCGACTCACGATATGTCGCCGATTCGGCTTTGGTGGACAGAAGACCGCAATATTACTCAGCAATTTTTCAACGAAATGCTTTGGAATACCGGCGCAGCACCCGAAGATGCAACACCTGAAATTTGTTGGCAAATTATCGAAAAGCACTTAAATTCACCGGCAATGCTCACAATTTTGCCCTTGCAGGACTGGCTGGCGATTGACGGTAAACTTCGTCGTGCAAATCCGGCAGAGGAGCGCATCAATATTCCTGCAAATCCGCAACACTATTGGCGTTACCGTATGCACATCACTCTCGAAAAACTGCTAAAATCAAACGCGCTAAGCGAAAAATTGAAGAATTTCCGATAATAATTTTTAATTTCTACATTTCTTAATTTCTTCATTAGCACATTGTGCATTGGCACATTGTTTATCAATTAATTTTTTCAAAATGTAAGAAAAATAATAAGAAATTGGTAAATAATATTAATTTTGAAAAAAAATACACAAAATTTAGTCTAATGATATAAAAAATTGATAATTTTGTTGTCTATTTGTACACAAGAAAAATAAAAAACAATATTAACCCCGAAATTTATTATGGAAAAATTAGACGCTTTAGACCGTAAAATCTTGAAAATAATCACACGAAATGCTAAACTACCTTTTAAAGATGTAGCCGCCGAGTGTGGAGTTTCGCGTGCCGCAATTCATCAACGCGTGCAGCATCTTATTGAACTTAAAGTGATTACAGGATCAGGCTATTGGGTAAATCCCAAAAAACTTGGCTATCAAATGTGCGTATATGTTGGTATTAAACTCGAAAAAGGGTCGCAATACCGCGAAGTGGTGCAAGAACTCGAGAAAATCCCCGAGATTGTCGAATCGCACTACACACTTGGTAATTATAGCATTCTTATTAAACTGTATGTTTTCAACGACGAGCATTTGATGAGGTTGCTAAACCTGCAAATACAAGAAATCCCCGGTGTAGTTTCGACCGAAACTCTTGCCTCGCTCGACCAACATATTAGCCGCCCCATATCTCTTGATTAACTTGCTTATTTTTAACACATTATTTTTAAATGAAAACCGTTGTTAGTGGCATCCGCCCAACCGGAAATTTGCATCTGGGAAATTATTACGGCGCATTGCGCAATTTTCTCGCTATGCAAGAAGAACATAATTGCTATTTTTTTGTTGCCGATTGGCACTCGCTAACCACACATCCTGACCCTAAACTGTTAGTTGCTAATGTGTTAAACGTATTATCGGAATATCTTGCCTGCGGTATTAATCCTGAGAAAGCCACTTTGTATCTACAAAGCGATGTGCCCGAAATTGCCGAACTTTACTTGCTTATGAATATGCAAGCGTATTTGGGCGAATTGGAAAAAACGGTTTCGTTTAAGGAAAAAGCCCGCCAAAATCCAAATAATGTGAATGCCGGATTGCTCACTTATCCTGTGCTGATGGCTACTGATATTCTTATCCATAATGCTGATTATGTGCCGGTTGGCAAAGACCAAGAGCAGCATTTGGAAATGACGCGCAACTATGCCGGTAGATTTAATAATCGCTACGGAGTAAATTTTTTCAAACAACCGACTGCTTTTATTTCGAGCGAAAATTTAGTCAAAATTCCCGGACTTGATGGTAGCGGCAAAATGGGAAAATCGGAAGGAAATGCCATTTATTTGGTTGACGACCCAAAAACCATTGAGAAAAAAGTAAAAGGCGCATTGACCGATAACGGACCGGAAGGCGAAAATTCGCAAAAACCCGATTGTATCGCAAATTTATTTACGCTGCTAAAAATTGTTTCGGCACCCGAAGTTGTGGCGCATTACGAAGAACTGTGGAATACAGGGCAAAGTAAGTGGTACGGCTCGTTGAAAAAACAACTTGCCGAAGATATAATTATTACCACTGCACCCATTCGTGAAAAAATTAACGATATAAAAAATAATACCGATTATCTCAATAAAATCACTAAAATAGGAGCCGAAAAAGCCCGCGAAAGTGCTGCAAAAACATTAAAAGAAGTCCGAACAATTATGGGATTCAGAAATTTATAGAACATAAGATATAAAATTTCAAACAGCAAAACAGTGATTATTTTTCACTTCATTAAACTTACATAATATTCAAAGTATTTACAATTTGTTTTCACTTCTTCGTAAAAACTTGTCTTTTTGTATTTGTAGAGTTCGGCAAAATATTTTCGATTGGAAATCATGACATTATCTTTAGAACTATACCAAAGATACGAAACCTCGTTTTCATCATAAAATTCTTCTTGTTCGCACTTGGATAACGCAAAGGCTATCCGTGCTTTCAATTCGTTGTCGGTGGCTTGTGCGTAGGCTTTCTGCAAATAATCAAATGCTATGGATGTTTGATTTTCGTAATAATGTGGGTATGAATACCTATTGAATTTTAAATAAATTCCGCCGTAAATATCCGATTTTTTATTGTATTCAAATTTGACAGAATTTGCGAAGCGCAGAATATACCGATAATAACCGGTACGCGACACATTGTAAAAGAAATTGCCTATCAGGTAATTGGCTTTTGATGCGATGGTACTGTTTTTTTGTCCGGTTTTTTGCAGTTGCAGCAATGCTTCTACCATTTCTTCTATGTTCATCGTGTCTTTGATAAATGGGAAATCGGAAATATAATCGTGCTTCATTACTTCGTCTTCGGCGCAGTTGAAACATTCTATACGATTGTAAGCAAATATATTATTTGAAATATCTATATCGTAATGATTTGTGTTTTTAAAGGCTTGATATGATTTTTCCAAATCGCCTTTTGCCAAATAAATATTGCCCCATAAATAATAAAAATATTCTTGAATATAGGTAACATTGTTTCCTTTTTGGGCAATAAATGTTTCCATCGCATTTTTATTGGGTTTTTGATAAAAAGCCTCTACTGCCGCCAATAATTCCATATCGGTATTATTTTCCAATTCTGAAATATTGTTGTTGAGCAAAAATGATTTGGCATAATCTTTTTGCAGAAAATAGCGATTGGCAAGTACATCTGTTACAAATTCGTCAGCCACGATTTCATCTTTATATTTGCCGTACAGTTCCGTTTCTACTGCGCTTGTAATGCTTGGTTGCTCGCAAATATCAATATACATTGACAAATTTGTTTTCTGGTTTTTGTATTTTGCATTGCTCGTGTCCACTTTGTCTAAATATAATTTGGCTGTGGTAAAATCTTTATTAAGAAATTGTAAATAAGAAGTGGTTAAATTCCAAAAGTTTTTTTCACGCACCGAAGATTTATTTGCCATAAGTTGCACAAAAGTCAATGTTCGTTGAAAAAACGATTCTGCATTTTCGCGATGCTCAGCGCAAATTATCGGATAGCGTTTGTCAGTGTCATTACAAATGTCATCGGCAGACAAATATTTTAAATTATAAATACGTTCAATATCATTGACTGCTCGCGCTATCAATAATTTTGCCTGAATGGCATCGGGTGTGGAAGCGACGATTTTTCCCGCTGCTGCCAACGGGTCGCTAAACGACATAAAGCCCAAAAGCAGGTAAGCATCATTTATCTCGTCAGTCGATTGAGACTTTTGAAGAAAAGTGTCAAAATCAGCATCGTGACTAAAGCGAATAGATGTCAATGCGCTTTGTTTCAGACTATTAGAATGTGCAAAAACCGTTAAAAAATTGAAATTGGCATCGTCTGTTTGCTCCAAACCGCGTTGTGCACCTGCCATTTGGTCGAGTGCATAATAATACATCGCAGGTTTGTATTTCAAAACTTCTACATAATCACTAAAATAACTAACAGCATCGGCATATTTTTTACTGTAATGCGCCAAACGCACCATTTGATAGCCGTAACGCAGTTTGAGTTCCTTGTCTTTTTCGGCTTTCCAACTTTTTTTCAACACGTTCAACACATCTGCATAATCCAACTCGGCAACCGAATGCTTTTTTGCGTATTCATTGTAATACCAATTGTCTGTGTCAGAAATAGACATATAAGGCTCCAAATATTTAGCATAAGCGATATAACGCAATGCTTGTTTGTGTTTGGCAATCCATGTAGCAGTGGCAAATTTAAGTCGCTCATTGTCAAGCGATTTGCCATCAATTAATTTTTGAACATCATCACGCGAGGCAACAAAAACCAAATACTCGGCATCTTCGTAGTTCAATTTCAAATGCGTTTGCCATTCTTCAATATTGTCATTTTTGAGCGTATCGTTGTCTGAATTGTTGTAATATGGAAAATTGGTGCGCAAAAACGGATAATACTGTGGGGAATCAATTATTTCCTGTTGGAAAAGATTGTAATAATAATTGTCAATCCAATCGTCATCCCAACTACAGGCAAAACTTTGCTCTATAGCCGACAGGCTTATTAAGATGTAAAAAATAGTTTTTTTCATATATTTTCGTTAATTTATTTTAATTCATTAATCGTAAACATTTCCAAAAAAGGCTTGTCCAAATGGTAGTAAACAATGCTATAGTCATTTTTTATTTTGCCGTTCAAATATGCTTTTGTTTCATTCAATAGCGCAGGGCTAATGCCTTCCGACTTAATTTTAAATCCTTTATTCAAGTAAATTCCGTGAAAAAAGAAGTCGTCCGTTACCTCAAATGTTTCATCTGTAAGCGGTCGAAAACGATTTTCGGCTTTCAATTCATTTTTTGTTACGCCGTTTATCAACTTGGTTTTGCCCAGATGGTTGGAAACTATCGCCCACGAATACAAAGGTAATGCAATGTCGTAATTCAACGGATAGTCATTAATATCTTTTAAATATGTTTTTAATAGCGCAATATCCAAAATAGAATTTTTATCTGTAAAATCAGTCGGCGGCTAGGTGGCATAACACATCAAATATCCTTTCTCGACAGGCGGAATACCTGTTTTTTCTTTGTCGGATATTTGATGCAGGCGTATGGTACAGGATATTCTTTTTTTTGAGATTGCTTTCAATTTTTTTAGAAAATCAAAATAATCGTTGCGCGTACTTGCCGTCCAATCGCAATCTATCTGTATTTCACCGATTTTTGGTAAATTATTGGCAACGGCAATTTCAGTTGTCAAATCGTTGATATGTTTTGTCAATTCATCTATTCCTTTGCCTGTTATACCGTTGAATGTACGGTTGGTAATAAAGATAACCGGCACATATTCAGCATTTAAAAGCGTACAGTCAAAAGGTTTTATTTTGGAAACAGGCACAATGCCTTTGCCTGAATTATCAACATCAAAAAATCGAATATACAATCGCTGACTGTTTAATCCGTTAAAATAATGCTGTTCGACGGCATCAAAAGAGACATTGCTTTTCCAATAATAAAAATCAATGGGATGTTTCCGCTCTTTTTGACAAGAAACAAGAGCCACCAAAGCGATAAAAAATACTAACTTGCTATTGGTTGACATTATTATTTCATAAATTTTATAAACTTTCCAACATTCGTTTCAATACCGTTTGTGCCGAAATTTCACGATTTGCAGCCTCCTGAATTACAAGCGATTGCGGGCTTTCGATTACATCGTCGCTCACTATCATATTGCGGCGCACAGGTAGGCAGTGCATAAAAAAAGCGTTATTTGTAAGCCGCATTTTTTCACTGTCAACCATCCAAGACATATCTTTGGAGAGAATTTTGCCATAATTTGGGTCAGCGTATGCCGCCCAATTTTTTGCATAAATAAAATCTGCCCCTTCAAATGCTTTATTCTGGTTATACTCCACTTTTGCATTGCGGGCAAAACTTTCGCAAAGTTCGTAACCTTCGGGGTGAGTAATTACAAAATCAACATCGGCTTCGTTCATAAAATCGGCAAAGGAATTTGGTACTGCTTGCGGTAACGCCTTTGGATGCGGCGCCCAAGTAAGCACAACTTTTGGGCGAGCAGTTTTCTTATTTTCCTCGATGGTAATCAGGTCGGCAAAGGCTTGAAGCGGATGAGCAGTAGCGGCTTCCATACTGAAAACCGGTTTGCCCGAATAACGAATAAACTGATTTAGAATAGTTTCGTTGTAATCGTATTCTTTACTCTCAAATTGCGCAAAAGCCCGCACGCCGACTATATCGCAATATGACGCCATAACGGGAATTGCCTCGAGCAAATGTTCGCTTTTGTCGCCATCCATCACCACACCACGTTCGGTTTCGAGTTTCCACGCACCTTGATTTACATCAAGCACTATGGTGTTCATTCCCAAGTTCATAGCGGCTTTTTGAGTGCTTAACCGAGTGCGCAAACTGTTGTTAAAAAACACGAGCAGACAAGTTTTGTTTTCGCCCAAATGTTTGTAGGCAAAACGATTTTTTTTGATTTCAATTGCCTCTTTTACGGCATTTTGAAGATTTCCAAGGTCGTTGACCGAAAGATAGTTTTTCATAATTGAGAATTTAATCCGCAAATTTGCGAATGATTTTATTTGTTTTATTAGCCTGAAAGGCTATATTTTAGTAACCGCAGGTCAACGACCTGCGGAATATATGCTATCTAATTTTCTGCCTGTAAGGCAGTACTTATTCCGTTTGCCCAAAGTCTTGCCTTACAGGCAGATATGTATGTTTTGGCATTTTCCGTAGGTCAAACGTAGTGCGACCTACGGTTACGAAAATTCGACTTTTCAAGTCGATACGGAACAATTATGTTAGGGTTGTAAACCCTAATATAGTTATTATACCATATTAGTCCAATTTATATTGTGCATAAAAACTCTGGATTGCTTCCACGATAAATCCACGATAAATCCACGATAAATCGGGACACGTCGGGACACGTCGGGACACGTCGGAAATACCTATAATGACGTATGGTTGTAATTCGTTAAAAATAAACATATTGTATTTCGTCGTGTCTTCTTGTCTTTCTGTTCATATAAAAGAGCGCTTGCGCTTAATAAATAAACAAGAAGGCAGAAAGACAGAAAGGCATTTTTTTATTTACGTCATTTCTTTTTATTTCTTTTTTTTATCCCCTAATTATTAACAATAATTTTTACTGTTTTTTGATTTACATTCAGTAGATAAACGCCTGAACAATAATTGCCTTGTATCTCGGTAATTGTGTTGTTAATACGTTGTTCTACAAGCATTTTGCCTGTCGCGTCGTAAAGGCGAAATGATTGTCCGATATAATTTTTGCTGTCGAACGAAACTGTTATTTTGCCTTGTTTGTTGACATAAATATTAAACAAATTACTGCCGTCGATTTGTGTAATGGCGTTCGGACTGCGGAAAACAATCGCAAAACGCGAAGTATTATCACCGGCATCTGTACTTGTAAATTCATAAGAATTTCCAGCCGACAGGTCAAATTCTGTATTCAGCACTTTGTCGAGCAAAATCACTTGTTGCGAGATATTTTCTATTTCCGCTGCGGCAATTGTATATGTTTCGTTACTGCCAATTTTAACGCCTAATGCAATTTCCTGATTTTCGACTACGGCAGGTATTCCGTTGATTACTAATTGAATATCATCTGCCATAGTGTAAATTTTCGGCGTTTGTTCATTGTTCATTTTGCGGGAATCGTAAGCATCAAAACCGAGAGTGGCATTACTGTTGAAAACGAATAAATTTTGGTCGGTATTTTGCGTATTGCTGATATTTAATCTCAAAACCTGACGTGTGGAATTTGGCACATAAAGCGGATGACTGTCGGTTGTAATAAGATTTTTTGTAAGAGTAATGTTAGTTGTAGTAGGAAGATTGCCCGCTACGCGCACCCAAAACGCTTGCTCCGGTGGCACGACTGCGCTTGCTCCGGCAGGCACTGATTCGCCCGAAGTGGCATTTACAGTAGTAAACTCGTTAAAACCATCAGGATACCATATTGTAGGCTCAATAATATTGGTAGGAAACAATGCCGCCCAATTAATATATGCAGGATAAGGATTTCCTATCAAATTGAAACCCCTTTGCCTGTCGCTAATGCCTGTATATGTTAAATTTACAGTAACATCGCTTTCAGTTAGAGTGCCGCTAAAAGTGTAAGTAGTGTCGCTGCCTGTATGATTGCTTACATAGCCTTTGCCCGACACAAGAGGCGTTAGTTCGGTATATGCCGCATTATAAGCGTGAGATGCCTCCACATAATCGGTAGCAAGGTCGTTGCCAAACGTAGTGTTTGTGGCTCCGCTAACAGGCGATGCGAGGTAAAAATACTCTCTACCGCCGTCAGTATTTATAAATTGTTCCACATTTACCACAGCGATATTTGCAGTTCCATTATTAATAAAAGTTGCAGTACCCG
>JAITXR010000166.1 GCA_031284665.1 Paludibacter sp. | reverse complement strand
ATATCATTTAATCTACATAAACTCTAATGAGAACAAAAAAAATTACAATTAAAAAATATTTTGTACTTTTGTAGCCGAAAAATATTTTTTTATAAAAGATGCTCAAAAAACTTTTTAAATATTTATTATACATTGTTTTAGCCTTTTTTGTGCTGTCAATAGCAAGCGTGGTGCTGTATCGCTGGGTAAAACCTCCGATTACTCCACTGATGATTAGTCGCAAAATTGAGCGTGAGGCAAAAATAAATTATCGCTGGATAGATATTTCTAAAATGCCACAATCGGCTATTAATTGCGCTGTGGCTGCGGAGGACAATAACTTTCTGTCGCACAGCGGAATAGACTTTGGCGCTATCGAAAAAGCAATCGACGAACAGGAAAAAACAGGGCGAGTACGCGGGGCAAGTACTATTTCGCAGCAAACAGCCAAAAATGTTTTTTTATGGCAAGGTCGCACTTGGATTCGTAAGGGTTTGGAGGTGTATTTCACTTATTTAATAGAATTTTTTTGGAGCAAAGAGCGAATTATGGAAGTTTATCTTAATGTTATCGAAATGGGGGAGGGCGTTTATGGTATAGAGGCGGCAGCGCAGCATTATTTTAATAAATCGGCAGCAAAACTTTCGCCCTATCAATCGGCTTTAATTGTTGCGGCATTTCCCTCGCCATTAAAGCGAAATCCCGCAAAACCATCAGCGTATTTAAGTCGCCGAGCAAACACTATTCTGTCGCTCTCGCAAAAAATCGGCACTATTAAGTTCGACGAAAAATCTATACAAAAAGCAAAAGAACGATACGAGAAAAGGAAAAAGAAATAAACAAATTAATGTAAAATGTAGAATGTAAAATGTAAAATGACAGACTGTTTCAAATCTTGATACTCAATACTCAATACTTGCTACTAAATACTAAACAACAGCATAATGAAAATAATTTCTTTTAATGTAAACGGAATTAGAGCCGCAATAACCAAAGGTTTATACGATTGGATTGAAAGCGAAAAACCGGATGTAATTTGTCTGCAAGAGACAAAAGCACAGCCCGAACAAATTGATTTACAAAAATTTAGCGAACTTGGCTATTATTCCTACATCAATTCGGCAGTAAAAAAAGGTTATAGCGGAACGGCAATTTTCACGCGCATAAAACCACTATCGGTAACAATGGATTTTGACAAAAAATTCGACACCGAATTATTTAGCGATTCATACGGCAATCTCACGCGCGAAGGCAGGTTGATAACAGCGGAATTTCAGGATTTTTACCTGCTGACAGCATACGTTCCAAATGCCAAAAACGACCTTACACGCCTTGCTATTCGCCACGATGTGTGGGACAAAAAGTTGCTCGAATACATACAAATGCTCGAACTTACAAAACCGATTTTGCTCTGTGGCGACCTGAACGTGGCGCACCGCGAAATAGATTTGGCAAACCCCAAACAGAACGAGAAAAGTGCCGGTTTTACGGTCGAAGAACGGCAAGGTTTCGACAATTTTATGAATCACGGATTAATCGACACTTTCAGGTATTTTTACCCCGACACCGTAAAATATTCGTGGTGGAGTATGCGAATGAATGCGCGGCAACGAAACGTGGGTTGGCGCATCGATTATTTTGTTTGTTCACAAGCACTTATCGCCAAAATTCAAGATGCGTTCATTTTAGACCAAGTAATAATGAGCGACCACTGTCCGGTAATGGTCGAAATCAAATGAAAATTTTTATCCTTTTGTTTAAAAAACAATAAAACCTGACAATTTGAGTTGGATAAACGGCAAATTCTATTAACTTTGCAGTTTCATAAAATTAAATATACTTTAATTATGTACAAAATAGGAATTAAATTATTATCTTCACTATCTTTGATAATGCTTTTGTCGAGTTGCAACTGGTTTGGCGGCTCGGAAGAAATACCTGAATTACCAGCCGGGTCGGCTTTTAAGTCGCTCACTTTTGCGGCAAACGATTCTTTTCCCGGACTTGCCAAAGCGAGTTTTGAAGTGCTGCCCGATACACTTTATGTAAACGGCGAATTGCTGTCCGACTCCACAATCGTAAATCTTGATTCGCTACCATACAATACCAATATTACGCGAGTAATTTCTACGTTTTCGTGGCAAAGTATTTCAAAAGCATATATAGTAAGCATCGACTCCACCGGCGCTTTGAGCGATACAACCTACCTTACCGGCAAGGACACAATTGACTTTTCGCGTGCTGTAAAAATCGTAAATTTTGCGAAAGACGGCAATGAGGAACATCGCAGCCAATATCTTATAAAAGTGAATGTTCACAAGGTAAATCCTTATTTATTTGTATGGCAAAAAATTGCTGACGAAATATATTCGCATCCCGTAGCACAGCAAAAAGCCGTTTATTTTGGCTCACAAATTATGCTTTACGCCTCTTCCGAAAGTGAAAATTATCTTTACACTTCGCAAAACGGGAAAGATTGGACTGACAATACTGCGGCAATTTCGGGGTTACCATCGGCAACAACAATCGACCTTTCGCAAATCGTAGAATTTAACGGTAAATTATTTCTTCTTGATTCGCAACATAATATTTATTCCTCTTCCGACGGATTTCAATGGACAGGACACGGTTTTCCGAGCCTGAAATCGTTGCTGGGTGTGTATAAAAACGAACTTTGGGCAATACTGCAATCAACAGACAATACATAT
>JAITXR010000231.1 GCA_031284665.1 Paludibacter sp. | reverse complement strand
GATGTATTCGATAATGACTTTGGGCGTTGCTTTTTGGTTTGCTTACGGCTTGGCTCTTAATATGTTACCAATGATACTTGCAAATGGAATTTGTTTAATTCCATCGTTGTATGTTTTAGCGATGGCGGCATTCAAAAAAAAAGAGTAGTTTGAGAAATTTGAATGTTTGAGAAGATAGAAGTTAGAAGACAGTTACCTAATTATACGAATAAAAAGTTAAATCGACAGTCCCGTTAGGGACAATATATTGGTAGAAATAATTGTGCAAGACCAACCAGCGTGCCGTTAGGTACGCAACATAAGCATAAAATAAATCATATATTGCGTACCTACGGCACGCCAAACATAATGATAATACTTTTTCTACCAACATATAGTGCCGAACGGCACAAAGATTGGCAAATTAGCAATCTTTGATTCACATTAATAAGTTATAGTTGATAGTTAATAAAATAAAAACATCCGAATGAAAACAATACAAATAATTAACGGGCCAAATTTAAATTTAATTGGCATACGTGAGCCTGAAATATACGGAACACAGAGCTTTGATGCATATTTTGAGGAACTCAAAAGCGTATTTAAGGATGTGAATTTACAGTATTTTCAGTCGAACTGCGAAGGTGAAATAATTGATAAAATACACGAAACAGGATTTTCGGCTGACGGAATTGTGCTGAATGCCGGAGCATATTCTCACACTTCGCTCGCAATAGCCGATGCTGTAAAGTCAATAACAACACCGGTTATCGAAGTGCATATTTCCAATATTTTCAGTCGCGAACAGGTCAGACATCATTCATTTTTGAGCGCAGTAAGTAAAGGAATTATTGCAGGCTTTGGTTTTGATTCATATAGATTGGCGATTGAGAGTTTCTTCTGAAGTTTAAGCGGTTTGAATGTTTGAGAAGTTTGAATGGTTTGAAAAGTTACCTAATTTGTAAGTTAATCACTTATTTCTATTGAAGTTAAAGAAGTTAAAGAAGTTAGAGAAGTTAAAGAAGTTAAAGAAGTTAAAGAAGTTACCTAATTTGTAAGTTTATCACTAATCATTCATTTCCTAAATTTCTTAATTTCTTAATTTCTTAATTAGCATATTAGCACATTGTTTATTAGCATATTATTTTATTGTCAAATTATTTTTATATGGATTGGTTAATATCATTAATTAAAGACGGCAGTATTGCACAAACAATTTTATTGTACTCATTTGTAATATTTTGCGGTGTTTTGCTCGGAAAAATCAAAATTTTCGGCATTTCGCTTGGTGTTACATTCGTTCTGTTTGTGGGCATTGCTGTTGGGCATTTCGGCTTTGTGGTCAACGACGAAGTGCTGCATTTTATACGAGAATTTGGCTTGATATTGTTTATTTTTTCAATAGGCTTACAAGTCGGTCCCGGTTTTTTCTCCTCGTTCAAAAAAGGAGGAATGAAGTTAAACACGCTTGCCGCCTCGATAGTAATTCTTGGCGTATTGGTTACAATCGGTTTATTTTATGCATTTGGCGGTAAAATCGAAATGCCGGTATTTGTAGGCATAATGAGTGGAGCGGTAACAAATACCCCCGGGCTTGGTGCTGCGCAAGAGGCGCTCAAACAGTTGCACGATGCAGGACAAATTGCTGATATTCCGCAAATTGCGCTCGGTTATGCTGTGGCTTATCCGCTCGGAGTGGTGGGAATTATCATTTCGTTGATTGTTATCCGAAAAATTTTCAAAGTAAAATTCGACAACGAAAACAGGCAGTTGGAAGAATCGATGAATTCGCACTCCGAATCCCCCATTTTCGCAACAGTAAAAGTGCAGTCCAAAGCGTTAGACGGTAAAACTCTGTCGCAAATTCGGAAACTAATTGCTCGCCAGTTTGTGGTTTCGCGCTTGTTTAATGGCAAAGAATTTACAATTCCAAATGGCGGCACAGTGCTTCATAATGGTGATATTGTGCGCATCGTGGCATCCGAATCCGAAATGGACGACATAACGGCACTTACCGGCGACCCTGTGGAATTTGACTGGGAAGAGGCTCATAATCAAATGGTTTCGCGCCGAATAGTAATTACACGCGGAGTAATAAACGGCAAAACGCTTGCCTCGCTGCGCCTGCGCTCGGTAAATGTAAACTGCACGCGCGTAATTCGTTCCGGTTTCGACCTTCTGGCAAGCCCCGACCTTGTACTGCAAGTAGGCGACCGCGTAGTGGTAGTAGGCACTGAGGAATCAATAAAACGAGTTGAAAATATGCTTGGCAATACGCTCACACATTTAGACCAACCTCATATTATTACACTTTTCATAGGAATTTTTCTGGGAATAATTTTTGGCAGCATACCGTTTGCTGTACCGGGGATGCCAATGCCCGTAAAACTTGGTTTGGCGGGTGGTCCGTTAGTTGTTGCAATTTTGCTCGGGCGTTTCGGTTTCAAACTTCGCCTCATAACTTATACAACTCAAAGCGCCAACCTTTTACTCCGCGAAATAGGCATCACGCTATTTTTGGCAAGTGTGGGAATTGGCTCGGGTGGGCAGTTTGTCGCAACTGTGGTGCATGGCAATGGGTTGCTGTGGATATTATGCGGTTTTATAATTACCATAGTTCCGCTGTTGATTGTAGGTTTTGCTGCACGTAAATACTTGAAAATGAATTATTTTAGTCTAATGGGACTTATTTCGGGCAGTATGACCGACCCACCGGCATTAGCGTACTCAAACGTAACCGCCGGCAACGATGCCCCTGCAATAGCATACTCAACAGTTTATCCACTAACAATGTTTTTACGGGTAATACTTGCACAAATACTAATCCTATCGTTTGCGTAAATTGCGGAGGAGTGATTAGTAAATTTCCGTAATTTCCGTAATATCCGCATCTGACTTGTTTAGTTTTATTTCCTTGCGTACCACGTTGTAACTACCCACAACGCCAATGCCATTTTTCACATTGCTGTAAACTTGCACCGGCTCGCCAAACATGCCTCCCATATCCATCCCATTGTACGCCTTGGCGGCTGTCAGTCGGTAAAAATAATAGTCCTTCGAAACACTGTGAAGTTCTACTATAAGATATTGGGATTTAGTTATACTTTCGGGCCAGAAATATGAATAAAAGTTCTCCGGCAAATTTACCGTAATAGAGTAATTTCTGCCGGCAAACAATTCATCACTAAAGATATTGTAATTTTTCGCCATCTCGCCTCCGCCAAACATATCTACATTTACTTCGTTGGACGAAAATACAATATTTTTAGATTCAAAAGGAAAACGAGTCAATTCGCTTGTTCCATCTATATAATTTGTTTTGAGGTATAGAATGATGTTGTAATATTCGTCAATTTCGGGCGTGTCGGCAATAGTTAATGTTATATTTGCCGTAAGATAATAAATTACAGTGTCTATATAAGTTCTGTATGGTTGGTGGGAAATTAGCCACTCCACTGTTTGCGCACGACATTTAATATCGAGTACCTCAGCCGAAACCAGATTAGGTAGCGCAACTACCGTAATTTCGCTTTCAACGCTTTCAAAACCCGGAGCAGCCGCTTGCAGTTTCAGATGGTCGCCTGCTTGCGGAATATAATCGGAAAAATAATAGCCGCCTTCATCTTCAGCACTACGATGTAAAGTGTCGATTATCACATCATCTTTAAAAAGCAGTATGGTAGCGTTATTAATTTTGCGGAACTTATCGCTTTCGTCGAGAAAAAAGCGACTTGCCGACAGTTGCACCGATACATTTTCGGTGGATGTAAGCAGCGATTGAAGTACTAATTTGCTTTCCACAAGGTCTAAATCGAAATCTATCGGGTTTTCGCATTGAAACAGCGTAAGTACCGGCAAGAGCAACAGTATGTTAAATAATTTTTTCATAATTTATTCAAATTTATAAGTGTAACTGACAGAAGGAATTAGAGTAAATACGGTAACTTTCATTAATGTTTTTCGTCCATCGCCTTTTCCAAACATATTGTAATTGTAACCGGAGTAAACCATAAACGGATTCATATTATTGTAGGCATTGTAAATGCTGATATTCCAAGTGCGAGTGCCGTATTTTTTCTTTTTATGGAAATTAATGCCTAAATCCAAGCGATGATAAGCAGGAAAACGATAATTATTTCGTTTTTCGACATGCGACAAACTGCTTTCCCCACCGTTGTGGTATGGATTATTATTTAGTTGACCATAATAACCATAATAGTAATTATAATCCTCGATGTTAAACGGATTTGAATATTCCTGCACAGCCAGCGTACCACAATTTCCGCTACTGTAAACCCAAGTTCCCGAAACGTCGATTTTTTTGCTAAACTTATGCGAAAGTACAATATTTATATCGTGCCTGCGGTCGTATTTTGCGGGGAAAGGCAGTCCAAAATTAAGCACTTCGCCTGCACGGTCGAACAGGCGTTCGGATTTTGACCACGTGTAGCCAACCCATCCGGTAGTATTTCCAAGCGTTTTTTGAACCAAAAACTCTACGCCGTAAGCCCAGCCGCGCCCCGTTGCCACTTTATCTTCCCATTTGCTGGTGGGGTCGAGGAAGGTTGCGCCATCTTTGTACTCAATTTGGTTATTCATTTCCTTGTAATAACCTTCGATTGAAATGTCGAATAAATGTTTAAGATTATAGAACGCCCCAAACGACGCCTGCTGCGAAACCATTGGTTTAATTCGCTTGGTAACAGGCACCCAAAGGTCGGTAGGCAAGCTGATATTGTTGTTCGACAGCAGATGAATGTATTGCGACATATAGGCATAACCCGCTTTAAGCGAAAATTTATCGGAAAGCAGCAGTCGCCCACTGAGACGCGGTTGCAGCGAGTGGTAATATTTTCCCTGAACGTTAATACCGGAATAATGCAAACCAAAATTAATTTTTGTAAAACTGTTAAGGGCGTAATTATCTTCGACATACATTGCAATTTCAAATGCCGAGATATTCTGATTTCCCATTGTAGTGTCCATTTTTATGTCATTGGAAGTTTCTTTTGCCACCTGCACTCCTGGACGAAATGTATGCATTACGGGATTGAAACCGAATTTAATATCGTGGTCGGGATTGGGCGAATAATCAAACTCGATGCGGGTTGAATAATCGTCTATACCCGATTTGTATTTCAGCGAAATGTCGTTATTTTTAGCAATAAATATGGTGTCAGTAGAACTTTCCTTGTCTTTTTGCCCAATTCCCATATCTTGGCGATAACGAGTGTAATTGGCGGTAACATCCATAAAAAGTTTGCTGTCCAACACTCTGTTCCAGCGCAACACGGCGAGTAAATTTCCCCATTTCCAATCTATTTTTTGCGAAAAACTGCTTTCGTATTTATATCCATCTTCAATATATTGCCCGGATTCTTTAACGTTTACATAAATAGCATCGTCGCCCGAATAAAAACTTGCGTACAAACGGTTTTTATCGTCGAATTTATGGCTGATTTTTGCATTAAAATCGTAAAAATAATAACCGGCATTCAGTTTGTCGAAATCTTGATAATTTTTCATATACCACAAAACAGGTTTTATCAAAATATCAAAATACGTGCGCCTGAGCGAAACATTAAAAGTAGTGTTTTCGGAAAACAAAGGACCTTCGACATTCAGTTTCGACGAAATTAAGCCCACCGAAACGTTTGCTTTGATTTTTTTATTATTGCCATCGTTCATTCTTACATCCAAAACCGACGACAAGCGACTGCCAAAACGCGCCGGAAAACCACCTTTATAAAGAGTAACACTTTTGATAGCATCGGCATTGAAAACCGAGAAAAAACCGGCAGCGTGGTTTACATTATAAAGCGGCACACCATCCAACAAAAACAGATTTTCATCAGGTCCGCCACCACGCACATAAAAACCCGCAGAGCCTTCGGAGCCTGACTGCACACCGGGCAACAGTTGTAAGGCTTTCAGCACATCGGTTTCGCCAAAAAGCATTGGGATAGTTTTGATTTGTTCTATCGGCACATCTATTGCGCTCATTTGCGAGCCTTTGACGCCAAGTTCCTGACGAGTGCCACCATAGACAACTATTTCGGCAAGTGCGTTATTTTCACCAAGTTGAATGTTAATCACAGTGTCGCGCCGGAGATTAAAACTGCGTAACGACTGCGTAAAACCAACATACGAATACGAAACTTCAACCTTTCCTTTTGGCAAAGTCAGCGAATAAAAACCATAAGTATTACTTACCGCACCTTTTGAATTTCGAGAGTCGAAAACCGATGCGCTGATTAGAGTTTCGCCACTTTTGCCGTCGGTAATATAGCCGCTAATAGTGTAATTCTGAGCAAAAAACGTGAAAGGTAATGCACACAAAAATAAAAAAATGATAATACGATTCATTGGCGTTAATAATTTGAGTAGTTTGAATGTTTGAACGGTCGTAATTCGTAATTTCAAAAAAAGTCGCAGCAAAGGTAATAGTATTTTTTAATATGTGTAATTATTTTGTGTTATATTTTTTATTTTTGCTTGTATTATTGCAAAATACTTTCAACTTATTATATTAATGATTAGTGGTTAATGATAGATGATAAATGGTTAATGTGCTAATAAACAATGTGCCAATGAAGAAATGAAGAATGGGTAATAGCAACCGCAGCCCGTCATTGCGGGCTTGACCCGCAATCCCCTATTGTTTGTCTGAACTTTGATTTTTTGATTAAGATGATAAGAAACGCATTACCCTAACAGGGTTTTAAACCCCTGTTAGGGTTTGCTTTGTCCCTTTGTCTGAATCAGGATTTTCTTGATTAAAGGATTAACTATATAAGATGTGGAATACAGCAACCTCCGCCCGTCATTGCGAGGCACGAAGCAATCCAGATTTCGTCTTTGAACCACGATTTTAATAAGATTAAGAAGATGAAAAAGATAAGAAAAAGAGAAAGAAATTTTTTGAACACAAAGACACAAAGAATAATGATTAACGATTAGTGATGAGGATGCACTGCCAAATTAGTAGTTTTTGCGTGCACCATTTACCGTGCAGCGTGTATCATTTGCCACTCTCCACTATACACTATACAAATTATTTTTCTCCCAAAAATTCTACTACATAAGTAGCAGGCTGATTATTTGCTCCGCCAAACTGGTTGACAATCCGAAATTTATCGGGATATTGCTGTATTGCA
>JAITXR010000222.1 GCA_031284665.1 Paludibacter sp. | reverse complement strand
ATAACAAAGATTTTGATACACAAGGGAATGATTGTAATTTTACAGGTCTTTTGTCCTTATTCTTTGCTCTTTGTTCTAAAATTTTAAACAAATGAAATACCTTTTTTCTATTAGCATTTTTCTTTTTGCAGCATTCGGATTATATTCACAGCAATCGCTTTTTATTCCCGAAAACAGTCCGGTACTTGTATATTCACTGCCTAAAACCGAAGTTTTATTCGATATAACAGTGGAAAAAACCGAACAGCAACCGGGTGTTTATTATCAATATTCCGAAAAGTTTTTGGCAACAAAAGATGTTGTAAAAGAAAGCAAAAGCATTTATACAATTACAAGTATTGTGCTGAGAACTAATCCTGTACGCGACAATTCACGCACTTATTCGCTCCCTCTGACAGGCACTTCGCCATTGAATTATGTGGCGGTCAATTCGGCAGGATTACTATGTGGAATGAATGTGCCATCAATCGAAATTCAGAAACTGATAGGGAATACCGCAAATTTGTCGAACATCAAAACTCGCGGCAATTTAATCCCTCTTACCGAAGAATATATGCTTGCCGCCTCGCCCGCAAAAATGGCTGAGGGCGCAGCAAAACAAATTTATCGTCTGCGCGAAAGTCGCTTAAATCTTTTGAGCGGCGAGGTTGAAAAAATGCCTTCCGACGGTAAATCGTTGGAAACAATGCTAACAACTCTTGATAACGAAGAACAAAAACTTACTCAACTCTTTACAGGCAGCGTTAACACTCAAATTCAGACAGTTACAATTAAATATATTCCAACACAGCGAGTGAGCGGCAAAGTTATTTTCCGTTTTTCGACCCTCAAAGGAATCGTGGCAGACGACGATTTGTCGGGCATTCCGTATTATTTAAGCATCGAGCCGGCAATTATTGGCAGCGAAGTTGACCCGAAATCCAAAAAACGCGAAACCGTAATTAACACTGTTCTTCCTGCCGATGCGCGTGTAACAATAAGCGATGGGCAAACTACGGTGATTGATAGCGAAATACAACTGCCGCAACTTGGGGTGCTTATCCCAATTACCGCCGATATTTATAATCAAACAGATATAAAAATTTTTGTAAATCCGTTTACCGGTCAGTTACAAAAAATTGAGAAACCACAAACAATAGAAAAAAAAGGAAAGTAAAATGGGAAATATAGTAGCAATAGTTGGGCGCCCAAATGTCGGGAAATCAACGCTTTTTAATAGATTTACACAAAGTCGTCGTGCAATAGTTGACGATGAGGCAGGCACCACGCGCGACCGTCAGTACGGCAAATGCGAGTGGAATGGGCGCGAATTTTCAATAATTGATACCGGCGGCTGGGTGATTAACTCAACCGATATTTTTGAAGGTGAAATAAAGCATCAAGTATCAGTTGCAATCGAGGAATCGGATGTTGTGCTATTTTTGGTTGATGTGCAGAGCGGAATTACCGACTACGACCTTCAAGTGGCACAAATACTGCGCCGCTCCGAAAAGCCGGTTATTTTAGTTTCAAACAAAGCCGACACTTACGGTTGGCAATCCGACGTAGCAGAATTTTATCGTCTTGGAATGGGCGAGCCGTTTATGATTTCGTCGCTCAACGGGCTTGGTACAGGCGATTTGCTCGACGAATTACTAACGCACTTTAAACCCGACAGCGATGGCGAAGAAATTGACAAAGAATTGCCACGTTTTGCGGTTATTGGTCGCCCGAATGTTGGCAAATCGTCGCTTATAAACACGCTGATGGAGGAAGAACGCAACATTGTTACCGACATTGCCGGCACTACGCGCGATGCAATTTATACACGATTTAATAAATTTGGACACGACTTTTATTTGATTGATACTGCTGGCATTCGCAAAAAAGCAAAAGTGAACGAAGACCTTGAATATTACTCGGTTTTACGCTCCATTCGAGCAATCGAAAGTGCTGATGTTTGTATCTTAATGCTCGATGCCACACGCGGAATCGAAAGTCAGGATTTGAATATTTTTTCGCTTATTCAGAAAAATAAAAAAGGATTGGTAATCGTTGTCAACAAATGGGATTTAATTGAAAATAAGGAAAATAACTCCACTAAAAAAATTGAGACTTCAATTCGTGAGCGGCTTGCTCCTTTTGTAGATTTTCCGATAATTTTCACATCTGTTACCACCAAACAGCGCGTGCTGAAAGTCCTCGACGAGGCGGAAACAGTTTTTGCGAACAAAAATCGTAAAGTTCCCACTTCGCAACTTAATGAATATCTACTTCCGGCAATCGAAAATTATCCGCCACCGGCGTTGAAAGGGAAATACGTTAAAATAAAATATGTAACGCAATTGCCCGGCACTTATGTTCCTACTTTTGTGTTTTTTGCCAATTTGCCGCAATACGTAAAAGAGCCGTATCGCCGTTTTCTGGAAAACAAAATACGCTCGAAGTACGAATTTACCGGCACTCCAATTCAAGTATTTATCAGGCAAAAATAATTACAATATTATTGCCAGAAAACGTACATTGCGATTATCTAACGCCTTCATTCCGTGTGGGTTCGACGAGTCAAAATAAATCGAATCGCCTTCGTTAAGAACAATTTCTTTTCCGCCGATGCTTAAAAAAAGTTTACCTTCGAGCACCAAGTTAAATTCCTGTCCTTTATGTACATTGAGGTGCAGCGGCTTATCGACCGGCTCAACCGTAACTTCAAAAGGCTCGGCTAATGCGTTTCTAAACCCGTGCGCCAAAGCCTGATATTTGTACGCTTTACTGCGTTCCACGCTAACTCCTTTGCCCTTTCGAGTTACAAAAAACGAGTTTGCGTGTGGCTCTTCGCCCGAAATTAGCGCTGAAATTTCAATTCCAAAAACTTGTGCCGTTCTGAAAAGGAAATTCATTGGAATGTCGCTTTTGCCCGATTCGTAAAGCAGATAATCGGCAGTTGTGATTTCGGTTTTTTCGGCAACCTGTTCCACATTTAATTCTAAGGCTTCGCGTAAGCCACGCAGACGGGCTGCAATTTGTTGTATTTGTTCGTTCATTTTTATTATATAGTTTATTTAGTTGGTTTTGAGGCTATTAGTCCTTTAATTACAGCATTGCTAAATCCATTGGCTTCCATTTCGTTAAGCCCAATAATTGTAATTCCGCCCGGAGTTGTAACTCTGTCGATTTCTTCTTCGGGATGTAAATCATTGGTTTCGAGCAGGGTTATCGCGCCGCGCAAAGTTTGCAATACGGCTTGTTCCGCCATTTTTGCGCTTATTCCCATTTGCACGCCGCCTGTCATTGCCGCTCGGATATATCGGAGAGCAAAAGCAATTCCACACGAAGTGAGCGACATAAACGCAGGTATTTGTTTTTCAGAGACTTGTATCACTTTGCCGAGTTCTGCAAAAATCGACATCACCAACTCGTCCTGTTCCACCGATGTATTTGCCGATGCAATTGCAGTCATACTTTGCCCAAATTCGATGGCAGTATTTGGCACTATTCGGTAAATTGCCGGTGCGGACTGCAAAAATCCGAGTAACTCGCTGATTTCGACCATTGCGGCAAGCGAAATTACTATGTGTTTTTGCGGGTCGATAAATTGTTGTATCTGATTTACAACACTTTCCACAATCCAAGGTTTTACGGCAATAATTATTATATCTGCATTCTGTACGACTTCGAGATTCGATTCTGTAACGTTGATGCGATTATCAAAATTTTTTATTTTCGTTAGATTTTCGATATTAATGTCGCCAACAAAAATATTTTCAGGCTTAATTTTTGTGCCATTTGCCAAGCCGCACGCTACAGCAGCACCCATATTTCCGCAGCCAATAATTCCGATTTTGATATTGTTTGTTTGCATAATAAATTGAAAATATTTTTGTGTAAAAAAACTAACACAACAAAAGTAAAAAATTCTTTTTTGATTTTTGATATTGACAGCAAAAATATTATTGAAGCAATGTGAAATAAAAAAAATCGCAAATAAAACTATATTTGCGATTTTCTTATCATATTACGTATGTTTTGTGTGAATTAGGAATTTATTTGCAAAAGCAAATTTACCACCAACGCGGGTCGCCTGCTTTATTCACAATTTTTGAATTTGTTACTTTAAAGTTCAGGTTGGCAGGCGATGCAAAAAGTTGAGCATTTGTATCACTCAATGTTTCAGCCTCAATTGGGTATTGTGGGTCGCCGGTAGCGGCAACTACTCTCCATTTCACATCCGCAACTAAAAAGTTGTTATCGAAAGTTATAGCAGTTGTAGCACTGCGATTTCCGTGTATTTCGCCGGTATCCCAACCCAGTCCAAATACTGAGTTTTTCACAGTTATTCCACCCGGAACCGCCTGAGCATTAAAATCAATAATGTAGTTTGTGCCTTTTGGGGCATAGCAGAATGTTACATTTTCGACTTTAAGTGAATTTGGGCTGACATCAGGTTTTGTAGCCACAAATACTTTTTCGCAATGGGCTATTGTGCTGTTTTTCACTACAATATTATTTAGATACGCTTG
The DNA here is from genome assembly GCA_031284665.1 of Paludibacter sp. Taxonomy (GTDB): domain Bacteria; phylum Bacteroidota; class Bacteroidia; order Bacteroidales; family Paludibacteraceae; genus JAITXR01. The sequence continues at coordinate 10,110 of JAITXR010000222.1, read as the reverse complement.
AGCATGGTCGGCATTAGTGATTCCGTAACCACCCATCGAATCGATTACGCAGTTGTCAATCACTATGTTATTCACGGTAATAGCCGATTGTGCGCGACAGAAACCGCGTTTATAACGAACATCACAATTACGAATAATAATACTGTCAACCAGAGTAGCGGCAGTAGTGGAGCGTAAATCGAGCAAGTATTTTCCACCGAAATTATCAGATGTTTTAATGGCATCGGCATGGTCGCTCACAATAAGATTTTCGAGTACTACTTTGCCTCCCGAAAATGCAGGTTTTACTCCCAATCCACCTTTGAAATCGATTACTGCACGTCCGTCGAAACTTAAACTTGACGTAATTATAGTATTAGTTCCCAGATAAACCGTTGGAAATTCGTAATGTACACCGCCTTGTAAAACAACAGTATAACCGGCAGGATATTGAATGTCCAAATCGTCGAAAAAACTCTGTTTAAGCATCGAATATGCTTCGGCAGGTTCGTAAATTCTCATATCAATAACATCGCCTACAAATTTTTGGCTTGCGGCTGTTTTATAGTCCTGTTCGCCAAGATATGCATTGCCGGCATAACATTTTACCGTGTATGTTATCGAAGGATTTAAGCCCGATATAATTACTTCTTTTTTTGCGTTATCTTCGGCGGTCAGAATTATTGTTTTTATCAATGTTTTACCGGCAAAAACTCTTAAACTGTCGTAGTCCAATTCTGTCCACTTTACACGAATTTCCGTGTCGAGATAATCAGATGACGTAGGAACTGTCATTTTTGTAGGCAATTTGTTTGTTTTGATAATTCCTTGTACAATTTTTGAAGAAATTGCATTTCCAAAACCTTGTATTCTAACGAAATACTCAGTATTATAATCCAAATTTTCGAAAGTATATTCGGTTTCTTGAATAGTGGCTGACTGCATTGGAGTTTGAGCGATAGAGTCGTCGTAAATTGCTATATTATACGACGTCGTACCTTGATATTTTTCCCAAGTTACTTTTACCCAAGTTCCACTAACAGTGGAGTTTAACACAGGAGTAAAGAGCCGCGGAGGGTCAGGTAATTTATCTTCAACACACGATGTAAAATTCAATATTGAAGTAACTGCTACAAGCAATGCTATTGTTAATTTTAGATATGTTTTCATATTAAATATTTTTTATGATTAAATTATTGTATATCAATTGTTTAGTTTGCGCTAAAAACGTGTCCGTAGCCTTCGTTGTTGAGTGCTTTACTCGAACTCAAAGTACTTACGCCTATTGGCAAAAGATAAGGTACTGCCGCAACTCCTGTTGGGTCTTTGTAACCGCGCCAACTGCGTACAGTGTAATCAGCCGACTGATATGTAACATCACCATTGGTAGCCGTTACTTTTCTATAAAGAGCTTTAGTCCAACTCTTTTCGGCATAATAATCGCCATCGATAGTACCGGCAGCATCTTCAACAATAGCGGTAGGAGGATTTTCGGCTTTATAAACTGTGTTCACAAAACTGATTGTTCCGCCTGAACGTTGATAATAAATTACATTTGCAAGATTGCTGTATTTAGCCACTTCGGGATTTTCGAGGTCGAGTTCCCAAGCAGCTTTACCCATATTATCAATTTTTTGTATTGTTTCAACGATTTTTTTGCCGTAATTATTCCAACGAACAAGGTCGAATTTGCGCAAACATTCGCCACCAAATTCCCAAGCACGTTCGTCAACTATGGCATTAAAAAACGTTTCTTTGCTTGTGAGATTATTGATATAAGCATCTACTTTTTCGGCATGGTCGGATACTGCGAAAGCGCGATTACGCACTGTTCTTAATGCTGTTTTAGCCAATTCGCTTGGTCCGTTGAGTTCGTTTTCGGCTTCGGCAAGCATCAGTAAAACATCAGCATAACGCATTAGAGGCCAGTTAATTCCTGTTGATTTGCTTGATTCCGCTCCGGGGTTGTTTTTGAGCAAAAGACGATTCCATTTGCCGACTGTCATTTCCGTAACGCTCACAACGCCCTGTTGTGTATCGCTCGAATAACCTATAAGCGAGCAAGTTACATCACGGCGCAAATCAGCATTGTCGAACGAAAAGTAATATGCAGGTTGGAAGGCTGTCTGTATTGTTGTTGCTCCCTTCGAACTGCTCGAAACAGTAACTCCAATGCACCAGCCCACATCACCACCACTGTTGGTAGTTCCGAAAGCAACTTCAAAAAGCACTTCGCTGTCGTTGTTGCTAACCCACTCGCATTGATTACGGAAAACTTTGCCAAACGAGTCGAGTGTACGCGGATTGTTGTTTACAAGTTTCAGAGCATAGGCTTTTGCCAATTCGTAATAATCGGCACTTGTGCGAGCAGTTTTTTCTACTCCATCCACAGTATAAGTTACAGCCAAATCCGGATTAGATGCAACGTCCAAATATTCGTCGGCGCGTTTCATCACTCCTTCTTTTGTCATACCATAACCGGCACGGAAAAGCGACAAACGGGCAATCATTCCGATAGCAAAATCACGGTTCATACGTTCTACACCATCCGAAAATTTATTGGCATAGTACATATTTTCTTCGCAATTTACAAGTGCCTGAATTTCATGGCTATAAATAATATTTTTATCCGTTTTTGCTTTGTCGAGTTCTACACCGAATTTTGCTGCTTGGTCAAAGTAAGGCACATCTCCCCAAAAATTACAGAGCATAAAATAGCGATAAGCACGTAAACAGTATGCTTCGCCAAGCATCATTTGCATTTCGGGATCATTTTTGATGGCACTTGCTTGAATGCCCTCAATTACCTGATTTGCACGGTCGATTGCTTGATAGCAGTTTTGCCAAGCATTGTAAACATCGCCAAATCCGGTAAGCAATCCGGCTTGCAGCGACCAAATATCGCGGCGGGAACCATCAGGACTTGCTGTTGGTCCCATTGCTTCGACATCGGTGTTTTGCATCCATACGTTAGACATACGCGAAGTATAAGGGTCAGCTGTAAAAAGTGCATACGCACCCATAAGTCCTTTTTTGGCGTCGGCAGTGGTCGAATAAATATAGTCTTGATAGAATTCCGAAGGCGATTCGGGGTTTAAGAAGTCGCTACACGACGTTGAGCCAAGTATTGTAACAAAAAGTATTGTCAATATTTGAATTTTATTTTTCATAACTTATTTTATTTTACTGATTTAAGATTAAAACTGAACATTAAGACCAAAGGTCATCGAGAAACTCTTTGGATACGACGAATAATCAAGTCCGGGTATCATTTGAGGTGAAGTTGAGCCACGTCCCTGTGAACTCACCTCAGGGTCGTAACCCGAATAGTTTGTCCAAAGCCAAACGTTGTTCAAAGTGCAGTATGCCCGCAAGCGTGAGCAATAAAACATACTGCTGATTTTCTTTGGCAGAGTATAGCCTACAGTTATATTTTGCAAGCGCAGGAACGAGCCATCTTCTATTGCCCAAGAGTGAATTACGGCATTTGAATTGCCAAACGACAGCGGCGACCAGTATTTTTTAGCATTTGCGCCTTCGTTCATTGCGGCAAGAGTAGCGAGGTCGGTTACTACATCGCCCGTTGCTTCGTTGATATAAGTATAACGTTGGCTGCTGTTCATAATATCGAGTAAGTTTGGATTAGTTGTGCGATATTGCTGAACTGATGCGAGTTTGCTGGCATTGTAAATATCATTTCCATATACAAAGTTAAAATTCAGCGCAAAATCGAAGTTTTTTACCGTTCCACTTATTCCAAAACCACCGGTAAAATCAGGATTTGCATTACCAATAATTGTACGGTCGTAATCGTCGATTATTCCATCAGGCACTCCATTTTTTCCGCTAATATCTTTGAATTTGATTGTACCCGGACGGATTCCGATACGCCCTCCAAGTGTGGAGTTTGTTTCGGGAGCCACAGGATTGCCGTTAGCATCTTTGGCAATAATGTATTTTTTTGTACCCGAATCGTAACTTGCAAAGTCGCTGGTTGTGTAGTATCCATCGGTTATCCAACCATACATAATACCTACCGGCTGCCCAACGTGAACTTCGTATTCGTCATAACCTTTCAGGTCGGTAGATGCCCAACCGGTAGCGTATGTCAAGAAATTAGCATCATTATCGAGCGCATCAACATTCGATTTATTGAAACCAATATTGAAATCTGCTACCAACGAAAAGTTCTTTTTCTGAATTATCGCAGCATTAAGCGTAATTTCCAATCCTCGATTGGTTGTCTGACCGATATTAAGCATCATCGAAGTGTATCCGGGAGCAGTAATTTTTGTGTCAAGCAACAAGTCGCTCGAAGTGTTCCAATAATATTCTACAGTTCCGAATAATCGCTGATTAAATATACCAAAATCAAGTCCAACGTTTTTTGTTACCAAACTTTCCCATTTAATCAATGGATTAGGGAGGCGGCTGCCCGATTGATAATAATTGTTTTGTTTATCGCCTAATGCGTATGTTTTGCTCGACGAAATAGTATATCTTGATTTGTACAAACCTGACGAAATACGGTTATTACCTGCTTCGCCGTAACTTGCACGGAGTTTAAGGTCTGAAAGCCAATCTTTTGTGTTAAGCATAAATGGCTCTTCGACTATACGCCAAGCAACTGCTGCTGATGGGAAATATCCCCATTGCCTGCCGGGAGCAAATTTTGATGAGCCGTCGGCACGCAACGTAATTGTTGCCAAATATCTTTCGCCAAAATTATATCCGAAACGTCCAAAATACGACAACAATCTTGTAGGCTCTCCATACGAACTCGAAATGGTTGGCGATTCGCCAAGTCCGAGATTGGCAAATATTTTTTCGGGCGTAAGGTCTTTGCTGAAATGAAACACTCTGGTAGTAAGCGATTGGCTCGATGATGAATTGAGTTCTTGCCCTGCCATTACGTTGAATTGATGTTGCTTGCCAATTGCAAATTTATAGGTAAGAGTGTTAGAGAGGCGATATGAACTTGAATTGCTTTTTTGCTGTTCAACAAGCGGAAGACCGCCGTTATTCGAGGCATCTACTGTAGTTTCGCCCCAATAGCGTTGATTTTCGTTAAATCCATAGCCATACGAGCCTTCGACACGATACGCAAGACCTTTGATAATTTCCCAGTTCAACGCAGCATTGTAAGTAAACGAGCGTTGATTGCGATGCCGCCAATACTGAGCTGCTTGGTCGGCGAGCGACATATTATCTCTTACCCATTGTTCGTAATCTTCTTCGGACATCATTGTTGGGTCTTTTTCCACTAAACCCGAAATTCCTTGCACCGGTCCTCTTGTAATCGCCTGAAATGTTCGGATTTTATTTGTTCCTCCCGACGAGCCATCACCATCTGTTGATGTGTCGGTTGTGCGAGCATTGAACTGAAAATTCAGCCTTTTTGCAATTTCTTGGTCGAGTTTGAAATTGAGATTATAACGCGAATAATCGGTGTTTGGCATCAAGCCGCCATCAAAGTTATAAGTACCGCTGATAAGGTATTTTGTTTTGTCGTTACCGCCGGTAATGCTGATATTATGCTGTTGCGAAAGTTGTCCACTGCCGAACATATCTTCCTGCCAGTCGGTTGGCTGCTGATATTGATACAAATCTATATCATCGTAATAACCAAAAGTTTTTTCAAATGACTTGACTGCATCTTCGCTATTCATAGCTGCATTTTCGTAATTCCATTTTACATATTCGTAAGGATTCATTACTTTAAGGCGATTTGCAAGTCGTTTGGACTGTAAAAAGCCATTATACGAAACTTGCGTTTTGCCTTTTTGTGCACTTTTGGTTGTAATAAGCACTACTCCATTAGCGCCTTGCGCACCGTAAATAGCAGTAGATGAGGCATCTTTGAGAACAGTAATATCATCAATATCTCCTGCCGGAACATCGCTAAAACTGTTTACCGGAAATCCGTCAACTATATAAAGCGGCGAATTATCCTGAGTAATTGAGCCTCCTCCGCGTACGCGAATCATAATATCGGCATCAGGCGAACCGTCGGTGGTAGTAACTCGTACACCAGCCATACGTCCTGACATTGCCTCTACTACATTGGCTACAGGAACTTGGGCAAGCGCATCGGATTTTAACGATGAGATTGAGCCGGTAAGGTCTTTCTTTTTAACTGAGCCATAACCTATTACTACTACTTCGTCCAAACTTCTCAAATCTTCTTTGAGAGTGATGTTGACTACATTTTGATTACCAACAGTAATTTCCTGTTGAGTAAAGCCAATGTACGAAACAACAAGAACTGAATTATTACCAACCGAAAGTTTATACTTTCCATCAAAATCGGTAATAGTTCCGTTCGAACTGCCTTTTTCTTTTACAGTTACTCCAATCATCGCCTCACCATTGACATCGGTTACTGTGCCGGTAATGCTGCGCTGTTGAGCAAACGTAAACATACTGATAATGCTAACAAAAAATAGCAATATCAAACGCTGTGTGGGTTTTACATACATAAATTTTTTGATTTAAGGTTAATTAATTTGTAAATGTTTTTGAGTTTTTTCTTTTCGATATTTATTTAACTATTTTTGAGTTTTAGTGAAAATCGTCGCAAAGTTAAAGGTTTATTTGATATGACAATATATTTTTTACTTTTTTTTGAAAAAATTTCAATAAGTTATATAAAAATTTACTGAACTTGTTTTACCGTATAGCCTTTGTTTTTCAACTGCGCCAACAAACCATCTTCGCCAAGCAAATGAGCAAATCCAACAATGATAAACTCTACTGTTTTATCATTCAAATAAGTTTCAATTTGAGGTATCCAATTATTGTTTCTGTCGCTAAACATTGATTTATAAACAGTTGGAAATTTATCTTTCATCTCGTTGATGTCCAATGCTGATGAATTTTCCTTTCCATTTCGCCATTCGGGAATAAGTGTGGTTATTTCTTTTTCGATGTTTTCAAAATCGTCAAGAGAATATTTTACAAATTCATTTTCGTAACCTTTTCCCATATTTAGCAGCAGGTTGATTTGAAAATCGACAGTTTCCAAAAAATCAAGTTTTTCGTTTTTTTCTTTGGCTTTTGCAAGGTAATAAACATCAACTCCTTGCGGTGTAAATCCTATTTGTTGCAGTTTCAACATTTCCAGCACGTTAACAATCATTGCAGGTTTAAGTTGCGCAACATCGGCAATTGAAATAGAAAATTCTGCGCATTTTGCTTCCAGCAGTTTGTAGGTTTCGGCATCAAGTACGGTTTGTAAAGTCGCATTATCGGGCAATATTGCTTGTGCCATCATTCCTTGTGCCACTTCGGGGTTCGACATTTGTTCTATGTCCGCCTCCAGCACCAATAATTCCGATTTGTCAAAAGCCACGTCAAATTCCTTTGGTAAAGGAAAATCTTCGGCGCGTAGAAGATGGACACTGCCGCCCAAATAAAGTGTGTTCCCATTTTTACTGATTTCCCAAACAGCAGATTGAGCAAACCCAAAACTGAATGATAATGCTACGACTGCGATAAGTGTAATTAATTTTTTCATTGTAATAATTGTTTGTTTTTAAGATAGTTTGTACATTAGTAATATCCGTAGGGTAAAATTTTCATAACCTTAGGGCAAACGCAGTGCGACCTAAGGAAAAATAAACAAACTTAAGTTCTGCCTTACAGGCAGCGATTTGTGTTATTTGTCTGCCGTAGGTTGCGCTTTGCTTACCTGCGGTTACGAAATCTCGATAACTATCGGGAGCCCTTTCAGGACTTATGAAAGTTGAATAATCTATATGAATTTTATAATAACTCTAACAAGGTTTTTAAAAACCCTGTTAGAGTTAATTGAAAGTTATTGTTTTACAAATTTCAGCACTTCAATTTGTCCGCTGCTTTGTATGGCAAACAGATAAACGCCATTTGTTAATCCTTTGACCGACAGTTTTTGTTCACTGCCGTTGGCTGTGCTGCGGACAAGTATTTTGCCGTTCAGGTCGAGTATTGTAAGGGTTTCGCCACCTGCAAGTCCGTCAATTGCAATATATTCACTTGCCGGATTTGGATAAAGTTTCAACGTCTTTACATTTTGACTACTGATGCCGTTTGCTCCAAGAATATTTACTGTGGCAGCCTGATAGTTTGTGGCAGCAGCAAAACCGTTTGCCGAAATGTTGGTATAAGCAGCACTTGTCCGTTCTGCATTTATAACCCAACCAAACGGATTGTTGTCAATAGTCAGCGTTTCGGCATTTTCAGTTACAGCCGTCAGACTTACCAGCGACTGTAAAGCGCCTTTTATTTCCGCCAAAGTTACATTGTCAGCCACGCTGATAGAGTTCACACTTGGCGTGGTAGAGACAATTTGTATAATCGGCACAGCAGGCTCGGCGCCAGTATATACTTGCAAATAAAATGCACCTGCGCCACCTCTTTTGTATTCGTTATAATTGCTCGCCACAATATAATAATTGCCTGTTGTGGCGGCTGTAAATTCAATGTAAGAATCACCCCAATTCCACAGAGGATTATCAATTTCATCCTCATCATAATCGTCATTTACCGCCTGCAATATAATATTTGCTTCGCTCATAGAATAAACATACAAAACTGCATCGCCGGCGCTATGTTCGTGAATTTTAATTGTTTGTCCTGCTGTCAGACTTATTTTATAAGCAGTAGCATAATATTTTTTATCGCCGTATCCGAAATTATAATTATCATTAGCAACCACAAGTGGCGTATTTGCTGCATCAAAAGTACTTGTAACGACAAATGGCAAATTTGGAATTGTAGTGGCTGCGGCAAGCAACGCGGGCAGTGAGATGGAAGGAACAACAGCCGATGCTGCCTCAATTTCAATATCTACAAACAAATCGAGATACTCTTCCGTATATGAATAATAGCCATTGTCGGTAATTACAAAATAATATATTCCTTCGGGCAAAGTAACCGTTTCGCCCGGATATATTTCTGTGATATAATTTTCTCGCTGGTCGTCGGCAAATATTGTTATTGCGCCCGCACTTTCATCGAAGTCAGCGGCAGATTGGTTAGATATTGTGCTTGGCTGGGTAAGCGTTACGCGGAATTGCTTGATATAACTGTAGTCGTAGAAGGAATTGTAGGCAGGCGAAAAATGGAGCAAAGCGCGGAAGGGCAACGTAATATCTACTGTGCTGAAAGTGGTGGACGGCTGGTCGATGTATGTAGCACTTACTTCGGTAATTTCAATTTGGCTAAATACCTGAAAAACTGCGTTCATGGAAACTACTACAGATGCAATTTTTACATTTTCGGTAGTTTGTGCCGCAAAAGCAAATGTTGTGGAAAAATGGTTTGAATAACTTGCATTGCCATTGGCACTGATTGCATCTATTAAAATATCGTGAGTCAAATTTTCGTGCATTACGATAATTCCCGGTGCTACTTCCGTTGCTTCCGACAAATAACAAACAACCTTTACCTGATAAAAATGTCCTGCCTCGGCGTGAAAGTTATAACCAGCAGCCGGAGCAACAAGCGAATAGTTTTCTTCTATCGGGAAAACCACATTGTCGGTAAAGCCGTCATTGTCGGTTATCGCAGGAGTGTTGAGCGAGAGAGTGGTCGAATAATCGAGGTCGTAATAATAAATTGGCAAGTCGGCAGGTGCATTAAATCTGCTTTGTGCGTTATTTACATCCTTGCCGGCAAAAAAGGGATTGACAAAGGCGGGCATTGTTTTTTTATCGGCAGTTACCGACTTTTCCCCAAAATGTTTTGTAAACACATTTGCTTTGTTGTCGCTTTGTTTGTAATTCACATTCTGACTTATTGCCGCAAAACTTAGGGCAAAAGCAATTAAAATAAGTAAATTTTTCTTCATAATAAATTTGAGTTTTAATTAATAAATATCAGTTTTCACCACGCAAATAATGAAAACCGTAATAATTTTGCGGACAAAGATAATAATAATTTTTTGGAATTAACAAGTTGGAAGAGTTTATTGAGGATTAAAATGGTTTAAACGTAACAGAATTGTCTGAACTTTGATTTTAATAAGATTTTAGGTTTAAAGGACAAAAGTGATGCTATTTTTTATATCTTTTGTTCAAGTGGACAAAAGTGATGCTATTTTTTTTTGCATATTTTGGTTGTTAGATTTGTTAGTATTATTTTTGTTTTGTC
>JAITXR010000212.1 GCA_031284665.1 Paludibacter sp. | reverse complement strand
ATTTTGGTTTATATGTTCTCAAATCTTGCGATATTCGGCGTGGTGTCCATTATCGAAAATCGCACGAATAAAGTCCTGATAAAAGACTATGACGGACTTTACCAAAGCAACCCGAAACTTGCTTTTGTGATGATGCTTGCGTTATTTTCACTTGGCGGCATTCCTTTCTTTGCAGGTTTTTTTAGCAAATTTATTATCTTTATGGCAGCGTGGCAGCAAGGTTTTTATGTGTTAGTGTTTATTGCGTTATTAAATACGGTAATTTCACTTTATTATTACCTGCTCGTTGTAAAAGCAATGTTTATCAACAAAAGCGACCACCCAATAGAGACTCTCAAAAGCGATTTTCCTGCAAAATTAAGTTTGATAATTTGCACCGCTGCGGTAATTGGTGTTGGAGTATTCAGCATTATTTTTACAAAAATTTCAGAGATTGGTTTTGGGGGATAACAAGAATTAAGATAAATCATACAATGGGAAATTTACCCAAAATTAGTTTTTTTTGAGTATCAACCAAAGTATTACCGGTGCGCCAAAAAGCGAACTTATCGAATTGATTGGTAATGTATATGCCGGTAATTGCGAAATAATATCACACAAAAGTAATAGCGATGCGCCACACAGCACGCAAGCAGGCATTATGATTTCGTGTTTTGATGTGCCGAAAAGTCCACGAGCAATATGTGGAATTGCCACTCCCACAAAAGCAATTGGACCTGTAAAGGCAGTAACTCCACCGGCGAGCAATCCGGTTGCTACTATTATCAGCACTCGTGTTTGCTTTACCGATACTCCAAGCCCGTTGGCATATTGTTCGCCAAGCAAAAGTGCATTTAACGATTTTTGCAGAAAAATTGCAATCACAAAACCTGTTATGCATACCGGCAAAAGTGCTTGAAGATATTCCCACGGCACAGAACTTAAACTTCCTAAAGTCCACATTACGAATAATTTAATCGCATCAGGATTGCTAAAATACTGCAAAATACTTACTATTGATGCGGCGATAGTGCCAAACATTATTCCTACGATTAGCAACGACACAATATCTTTTACCTTAAACGACACTAAAAGCACAAGCAGCAGCACTATCACCGCGCCCGCAATAGCCGCAATAATCATTATCCAGCCATTGCCCATTAGCGCGGGTATAAAAAATGCGCCCATTGTGGATATTGCCACGCCCAAACTTGCACCCGAACTGACTCCCAAAATATATGGGTCGGCTAATGGATTGCGGAAAAGCGTCTGCATTAACAGACCGGCAACCGACAGCGAACTTCCTGCTACAATGGCGGTTACAGCTTTTGGTAACCTGTAATTCAGCACAATTTCCGATAATATTTCATCATCGGAATTTCCTCTGAAAATACTAATAATATCACTTATTGAAATTCTTATGCTACCGATTGCCAAATCGAGTAAAAAAAGAGATAACAGTAAGAATATCAGAGCGATAAACAATATTGTTTTTTTTGATTTCAATTTATTTCAGTTTTTCAATATATACAGTTTCGTAATCGGGAAAATTATCGGGATAAAGCACAGCAATAATATCATTCAAAAGCAAATCGGGACGTGCAACTGCACTTTCCCAAAAATCGTTAGCACCTTCGGGCATTTTTCGTTTGTTAAAATTATAGACTTGTCTGAGTTTGAACGGGCGAAAATACGAGTTTTTTTTATCAACCTTCAAAAGTTCGTCAAACGAATTGAAATTACAGTTTAACCAAACATCACTTTGCGAAAAATTTTTAATTACTTTTTCGTAATTAAGCGGCAAACTGCCGGTTTCAGTATTGTTTTCATAAAAATAATTCCCGCCCGCATCTGCAATCAGTGCCGCCATATAGTTTCGTCCTCCGGGCATATACCAAGTACCTCGAAAATCGTTTCCAATCATTACGGTAGTTTTATTTTCAATCTCTTTTGCACCGTATTTTATTGAATTATAATTATTTGCGACTAAATCAAAAATGCTGTCGGCTAAATTTTCTTTATCAAAAAAAGCGGCAATAAATTTTATCCATTCGCTGCGAGCAAGAGGAGTCGATTCCATCCATTCGTTATTGATTATCACAGGAATACCCGTTTTTTCAAGTCTATTTGTATAAATATCGGCACTTCCATAACCGCTTACCAATATCGCATTTGGCTTGGTGTGCAAAATGGTTTCGATATCTATACTGAACGAGTCGCCCAAATCTACAAGTCCGCTGCTTTTATATTTCGCTCTAATATCCTGATTATAAATTAATTGCGGCTGACAAACGGCATTTACGCAGTCAATTTCGTCCAATAACGACAGGAACTCAAAAATTGTAACCACAGTTACTGCCATTTTTGTGACTGGAATAATAATTTTAACGCCATCCGCAGGAGTGCGAGTACTTGAATCGTTCACAAGATAATAACTGCGAATTACGGCATTGTTTGCCCACGGATTTTTTACGGTAACTTTCTTGTAATCAGCATAATAATCGATAGCAAATCCTTGTGCATATTTTAACGATAAACTGTCGCTACTCACAGTCGCAACATTGTTCTTATCGGCAGATTTGTTACACGAACAAAATATTGATGTACAAAATAAAATTATTATAAGTAAATATCGCATTTGATTTTAATTTATGATTTTCAAATTATTCAAATACAAAGGTATAATTTTTTTTGAAATGATAAATCAACAGCAGTAAATCAAAGAAAATAATGTGCCTTGCGTTGTATTCTAAAAATTATTTTTGTATTTTTGTAAAAATTATTTTTCGCAATTATAACAAATATAATATTATTAATTGAATTACAGATAATTAATCTATGCACAGCACTGACGAAAAAAAAGAGGAATTTGGGCGATTGCTATCAATTATGGACGAATTGCGGCAAAAATGCCCTTGGGACCGCGAACAAACAATCGATAGTTTACGCTCCAATACTATCGAAGAAGTTTACGAACTTGCCGATGCCATTAATCGAAAAGATATGGCTGATATTCGCAAAGAACTTGGCGACTTGCTGTTGCATATAGTTTTTTATGCAAAAATTGGTAGCGAGAACGGCGATTTTGATATTTATGATGTTTGTAAATCGCTGATTGAAAAATTAATATACCGCCATCCACACGTTTTTGGACAAGTGGAAGTTGACAGTTCAAATGCCGTTTCGCAAAATTGGGAACGATTAAAATTGAAGGAAAAAGGCGGAAATCGTTCGGTTTTGGCGGGTGTTCCACAGGCATTACCGGCGTTGATAAAGGCGCATCGCATACAGGATAAAGCACGCAGTATGGGCTTTGATTGGGATGAACGCAGCGATGTTTGGAACAAAGTAAGTGAAGAAATCGAAGAAGCGCGGGCGGAAATCGAAACAATGAACAAAGATGCTATGGAGGCTGAATTTGGCGATGTGCTTTTCAGTATAATCAATGCTTGTCGCCTTTATGGAATTGACCCCGAAAATGCGCTTGAACGCACAAATCGGAAATTTATAAGTCGTTTCAACTATTTGGAATCCAAGACAATAGCGCAAGGCAAGGACTTAAAACAAATGCCACTTGCCGAAATGGAAGAAATCTGGCAAGAAGCAAAAAAAATTGAAAATCAAAATCAGTAAAGATGGATGCCCAAATATTATTTTCAATAATAGTTCCTGTTTACAATCGTCCGGACGAAGTGCAAGAGTTGCTCGAATCACTCGAAAAGCAATCTCTGCATAATTTTGAAGTACTTATTGTGGAAGACGGAGCAAAATATTCTTGTGAAAATGTGGTGTTGAAATTTGCAGATACACTGAATGTTAGATATTTTAATATCCCAAATACCGATAGAAGTTTTCGTCGAAATTATGGAATTGAAAACGCAAAAAGTGATTACTTTATATTTTTTGATTCTGATTGTGTTATTCCGCAGGAATATTTCGATAATTTAACAAAAGAACTTGATGCAAATTATAGTGATTGTTATGGCGGACCGGATACCGCTCACGAGTCTTTTTCTGTGGTGCAAAAAGCAATTAATTATGCTATGACTTCGTTTTTTACAACCGGAGGCATTCGTGGAGGTAAAAAACAGATGGAAAAATACAAGCCGCGCTCGTTCAATATGGGCTTTTCGCGCAAGGTATTTGATAAAGTTGGCGGTTTTAACTGTATGCTAAGCGAAGATATGGATTTGGCTATTAGGATTTCAAAAACCGATTTCCGAATTTCGTTATTTAGAGATGTTTATGTGTATCATAAGCGTAGAATCAGTTTTTCAAAATTTTTCCATCAAGTCGAAAATTTTGGCGTAGCGCGTGTGAATATGATGTTGTTGCATAAAAGTTCACTGAAAATAGTACACTTATTTCCAACGGCATTTTTGTTAGGATTGATATTAATAATCGTATTATCAAGTATTTGTTCTCCATTGTGGTTAGTGTTTCCTGTATTTTATACTCTTTTGATTTGTGTAGATGCACTTTTTAAAACAAAAAGTTTTACCACCGCATTAGTTGCAATTTATGCATCTTACATTCAGATAATTGCTTATGGATGGGGATTTTTGAAATCATTTTTTACAAAAATCATTTTACAAAAATCATTTGAAGACAGCCATACGTTGGAGAAAATTTATTATTAATAGCCCTTATAAAAAAGGTTAAGGGCAAACGGAAATTAAAATATAATGTTTAACTTTGCAAAGATTGTATAATTATAATAAGTCAATATTAAGTTTAAAATAAAATGAAAGTTGTAATTCTCTGTGGCGGCTACGGTACTCGAATTAGAGATGTGGCAGAAAATATTCCGAAGCCAATGATTCCAATTGGTAAATATCCGATTTTGTGGCATATTATGAAGTATTATTCCATTTTTGGATATAATGAATTTGTACTTTGTCTGGGCTACAAAAGCGAAGTAATTAAGGATTATTTTTTTAACTACGAAACTCATTCGAGCGATTTTACAATAAAATTGGGCGATAAAAGCAGTATTATTCGCCATAATTTGCATAACGAAGCAGGTTGGTCTATCACAATGGCTGAAACCGGATTGAATGCTATGACCGGTTCGCGTGTGAAACAAATTGCAAAATACATTGGCAATGATGATTGTTTTATGCTTACTTATGGTGATGGAGTTGGCAATATTGATATAGATGAACTTGTGAAATTTCATCGTTCACATGGGAAAATTGCCACACTTACAGGCGTTTATCCTCCGGGGCGATTTGGCGAATTGATGATAAATGAAAACCATCAAGTTGAGGGATTTAACGAAAAACCACAAGTTAGTGGAGGTAGAATAAATGGTGGTTTTTTTGTTTTTAACCGCGAAATTTTTGATTATTTAACCGACGATGAATCATTAATTTTAGAACAAGAACCTATGACTAAACTTGTGCAAGACAAGCAACTTATGGTTTTTGAACACAATGGATTTTGGCAACCAATGGATACTTCCAGAGAATATTCATTGTTAAACAAACATTACGACAATAAAACTGCTCCGTGGGTAAAATGGTAAAAATATACTGATACTAATCTGAGGCAACTATAAAATTTCTCAACCGAAAAATCAAACATAATGAATTGCTTTAACAATATTTATAAAGACAAACGAGTACTTGTTACCGGAAATACCGGTTTTAAGGGCAGTTGGCTCACGGCTTGGCTTGTGCAAATGGGAGCAAAAGTATTTGGGATTTCGAAAGATATTCCGACCAATCCTTCGCTCTTTGAAGTTCTTAATTTGCATACGAAAATTACTTATTATCAACAAGATATACGCGATTTTGAAAAGACTCTAAAAGTTATCGAAGACGTAAAGCCCGAATTTATTTTCCATTTAGCGGCGCAACCTATCGTTTCGTATTCGTACGAAAATCCTGTCGAAACAATATCCACAAATGTTATTGGAACTACAAATGTGTTAGAAGCACTTCGGATTTTAAATTTTCCGTGCAGCGCAGTAATCATTACAAGCGATAAATGTTACGACAATGTAGAGTGGGTATGGGGTTACAAAGAAACCGACGCACTTGGCGGAAAAGATATTTATAGCGGATCGAAAGGTGCAGCGGAATTGGTTTGTAAATCATATTTTCATTCATTTTTCAAAAAATCAACGTCAAAAATACGAATTGCAACAGCCCGTGCCGGAAATGTTATAGGCGGTGGCGATTGGGCTTTGGACAGAATTGTCCCCGACTGTATGCGTGCATGGAGCGAAGGTAAAACTGTTGAAATTCGCAGCCCGAAAGCAACTCGTCCGTGGCAACACGTTTTAGAACCTTTAAGCGGATATTTACAATTAGGAGCAGAACTTTCTGAAAATCAAAATCTTAATGGAGAAAGTTTTAATTTTGGTCCAAAATCGGAAAATAGTCATACCGTTCAAAATCTTTTACAGGATTTGAGCAAAACATGGCAAATTGAGAATCCGGAAAACGCTTGTAAAATCATTGATAATATAACGTTTCATGAGGCTGGATTGTTGAAACTGAATTGCGACAAAGCACTTTTTTATTTATCATGGACTTCAACACTCAATTATGAGACTTTGATAAAATTTACAGGAGAATGGTATTACAGGTTCTATCAAAAAAATAGTGATATTTTTGATTTTACGATTAATCAAATATCTGAATATCAACAAAAAGCAAAAGAATTAAAATTAAAATGGACAAATTGATTGATGGTATAATACTTACAAATCTTAAGCAAATATTTCATCCTCAAGGCGATGTTTTTCATGTAATGAAACGAAGCGATAATGGTTTTTCGGGCTTTGGAGAGGCTTATTTTTCAACTGTGTATAAAGGAGATATAAAACCTTGGAAAAAACATCTCGAAATGACGCTTAACCTTGTTGTCCCAATTGGGAAAATTCGTTTTGTGGCTTATGATGATAGAGAAAATAGTTCTACAAAAGGCATTTTCAACGAGTTTATCCTTTCGACCGACAATTATAATCGTCTTACAGTGCCACCGCAGGTTTGGCTGGCATTTCAAGGATTGGACGAAAAAAACTTTTTGCTCAATGTGGCTGATTTAGAGCATAATCCGGACGAAATGCTAAGAAAAAAACTTGATGAGATAAATTATAATTGGTAATGAAAAAAAAAATTCTTATTATCGGCGCAAATGGTTATTTGGGTGCACAAATTTCCATACATCTTGCCAATCAGGGGTATAAGGTAAGTGGACTATGCTTTCCCGAAATCCCAAATGATACAAATTGGATAAATTTGTTCGAAAATCTGTTTGTTAGCGATATTAGAGATACAAAAAAATTAGCCGAAATAGCCGAAAATCAGTATGATATACTGATTCATCTTGTTTCGCTCGACCATCATCAATCCAATGCTTCGCCTGATTTTGTTGCTTCGGTAAATATTACCCCAACGTGGAATTTACTTGATATTTTTACGAAAAAAGGATTGAAAAAATTTATATTTTTCTCTACAATTCATATTTATGGAAAAGATATTGCAGGAGATATTGCCGAAAATTATCCGACAAACAGTCAAAATCCATACGCATTGACTCATTGTATTAGCGAAACTATTTGTAAATATTATGCCGTAAACTCCGAAACAGACTGCACAATAGTCCGATTATCAAATAGTTATGGTAGTCCTGTTTTCTCGGAAAATAATTGTTGGTGGCTTGTGGTAAATGATTTGTGTCGTCAGGCATTTTCGGATAAAAAGATAGTTTTACAGTCGGACGGCTCGCCTTTGCGAGATTTTATTAATGGTATAGATGTATGTCGAGCGGTTGAAAATATAATTGAGAATGGCGAGAAAAACGAAACTTATCATATCAGCTCCGGTAAAACATACTCTATTTTAGAATTGGCACAAATCGTTCAAAAGATATATAAATCGGTATATAATAAACAGATAGATATTTTAACGGCGAAATCAACACAAAATTATCCAAAAAAATATATCATCAACAACAATAAATTAACACAGATTGGATTTTCAACAAGCGTTTCGCTTGACGAAGGTGTAAAAAAAATATTTGAATATTTTGAAAAAAAACAATTATGAAATCTATTTTAAAAAAAATCTTTCCACACGCATTGGCAGTAGCCATTTTCTATGTTTTGAGCATAGTGTATTTTTCTCCCGCAGTTTTTGATAATAAAACTTTGCCGCAAGCCGATGTAAAGAGTTCGACGGCGTGGGGTAGCGACCTTAAAGAGTATCACAATCAAACAGGCGATTATGCCTTTTGGAGTAACTCGATGTTTTCCGGGATGCCGGCAAATTATACTTATATGCCACCTACCAATAATGTGTTTAAAATTTTCGGTAAAATACTGACACTCAATGCGTCGTTGAATTATGGATTGCTATTTTTGTATATGATTGGGTTTTATATATTTGTACTTGCCATTGGAGGAAAACCGTGGCTGGGCATTGTGGGGGCGGTGGCTTACGGATTTTGTACATATAATCTGGTAATTATTGAGGCTGGGCATATCAATAAAGGGCTTGTGATGGCTACAATGGCTCCGATTTTGGGCGGAATAATGTTGACTTATCGAAAAAAGTA
>JAITXR010000187.1 GCA_031284665.1 Paludibacter sp. | reverse complement strand
ATTTACGAACATTTTGAATACGCACATTCGGGATTCATACATTGTACGCAACTTCCGGTATGTATCAATGTTTCACCGCAATTTGGACATTTTTCGCCAACACTTCCTACATTATATTTACGTAAAGCACGTTCAACGCCTGCTTTCCACGAATTAATTGAATCGCTGTCGAACTGCAAGCCGGCAATCAATTTAATTACTTGGTCAATCGGCATACTGTAGCGCAAAACACCCGAAATAAGTTTGGCATAATTCCAATATTCTTTATCGAATTTATACGAAAGTCCTTCGACCGTAGTCTTAAAACCACGTTTGTTCTGAAACTGAAAGTCGTAACGTTTGTTGCCATCCTCGTCCACTTCCTTTATTATTTTACCGGTTGTAACTGCTTTTGGCAGCATTATTCCATCTTCATCGTCTTGAAGTCCGGTGAAAATTTCGTAAGGTCTGCCGTCTTTAAGTCCAATAAAAGCAATCCATTTATCTTTAGAATTTTGGAAACGCACAATTTCGCAATCGAGTTCTCGCGGACGTTTCAGCGGCTCGTCGCCTACGGCAAAGCATATTTTGCGTTCTCCGTTTTCCTTGTCATCTGTTTTGTTGCTCTTTTTGTCGTCGGTTGATATTAATACGCCCGACCTTGACCCATCGCGATAAACCGTAACTCCTTTACAGCCCACGCGCCACGCTTCTTCGTAGAGTTTGCCCACAAGTTCTTCGCTCGCATCGTTTGGCAGGTTGATTGTAACGCTAATAGAATGGTCAACCCATTTTTGGATTCGCCCTTGCATTTGTACTTTTTTGAGCCAGTCAACATCATTGGCGGTTGCTTTATAGTATGGCGATTTAGATACTAATTCTTCAATTTCTTCTTTGCTGTATCGTTTTGTAACATCGTGTCCGTTTGCAATCATCCATGTTACAAATTTGTGGTGGAAAACAGTAAATTCCTCGAACGAATCGCCCATTTCGTCAGTAAAATCGATATGAACATTTTTATCGTTTGGATTTACTTTTCGGCGACGAGTGTAAACCGGCATAAACACCGGCTCTATGCCCGAAGTTGTTTGCGTCATAATGCTTGTAGTGCCTGTTGGAGCAATTGTCAGGCAAGCAATATTGCGGCGCCCGTGCAGTATCATTTCGTTGTACAGGGCAGGGTCGGCTTGGCGCAAACGATTAATGTAAGGGTTGTTTTCTTCGCGGCGACTGTCGTAAACTTCAAATGCGCCACGTTCTTTGGCAAGCTCAACCGACGAGCCATAAGCAGCCAGAGCAAGAATTTTGTGTACTTCTTCCGAAAAATCGATAGCATCGTCGCTGCCATAGCGATAACCAAGTGCGGCAAGCATATCACCTTCGGCAGTTGTGCCTACACCGGTACGCCGTCCTTGAGCGGTTTTGCGTTTTATTTTGTTCCAAAGATTTAACTCCGCCGATTTTATTTCTTCGTCTTCGGGGTCGGTTTGTATTTTTGAAATAATGGCATCAATTTTCTCAATTTCGAGGTCAATAATATCATCCATAATTCGTTGCGCCAACGCTACGTGTTGACGAAAAAGGTTAAAATCGAATTTTGCTTGGGCTGTAAATGGATTTTGCACATACGAATATAAATTGATAGCCAGCAAACGGCAACTGTCGTATGGACAAAGCGGAATTTCGCCGCAAGGATTTGTCGAAACCGTTCTATAACCAAGGTCGGCATAACAATCCGGCACCGATTCGCGTATGATTGTATCCCAAAACAGCACTCCGGGCTCAGCCGATTTCCAAGCGTTATGAATGATTTTTTGCCATAATGCATTGGCATTAACACTTGTTTTATACCAAGGATTTTGGCTGTCGATTGGATATTGTTGCGTATATTCGAGGTTATTGAGGGCGGCTTGCATAAAATCGTCGTGAATTTTCACCGATACATTTGCACCTGTTACTTTTCCCTGTTCGAGTTTTGTGTCGATAAACGATTCAGAGTCAGGATGTTTTATCGAAACCGAGAGCATCAAAGCCCCGCGCCTGCCATCTTGCGCCACTTCGCGGGTGGAGTTTGAATAACGTTCCATAAAAGGCACAATTCCGGTAGAAGTCAGGGCGGAATTTTTGACGGGCGAGCCTTTCGGACGGATGTGCGACAAGTCGTGTCCTACGCCACCACGCCGTTTCATTAGTTGCACTTGCTCTTCGTCTATTTTAATAATTGCACCGTAGGAATCGGAATTTTGGTCGAAACCGATTACAAAACAATTCGATAGCGATGCCACTTGAAATTGATTACCAATACCTGTCATCGGACTGCCTTGCGGTACTATATATTTAAAATCCCGAAAAAGGTCGAAAAGTTCATTTTCGCTAAGCGGATTTGGATATTTCTTTTCTATTCTGGCAATTTCTTTAGCCAAACGCGAGTGCATATCGTTCGGAGTATGCTCATAAATGTTCCCCTGCGAATCCTTTAATGCGTATTTCGACGACCAAACTGTAGTTGCCAATTCATCTCCTTTAAAATAGTCATAAGTCCCCTGACGCACTTCTTCCTGTGAATAAGTTTTTTTGTCCTCTGTTTCTGATGGATTAAATAAATTCATAATAATATATTTTTAAAAGTTTGTTGTCAATAGTTTGTTCTGCAAAATTAGTTAAAAGATATTTAATACAACACTAATTTAGAAATATTTTTCCACAAAATAATCAACAATTTCCAAATTTAACAGTTATATTGCTTATAATCAGCGATATAAAAATTTATCAACAGCAAAAAATTATCAAAAAAATTTATTAACAAACAATCCGAATTGTTTTTTTTGGGAAGTTAAGCGGAATATAGTGTTGTGATTTTTTAGAATACCATAATATGGTATAAATCAGAGTTTTTGGAAATTCCCATTTTCAACAGCGAAAACAAAATATTCTTGATTAATTTGTTTTAGCAGTGAGTCGAGATGTGTGCGATTGGTATCGGTAATAAATATTTGTCCGCAGTATTCGCTCGCTACATATTGCACTATTTGATAAACTCGCTTGGCATCAAGTTTGTCGAAAATATCATCGAGCAGCAGAATAGGTGAAAAATTATACGCATTGCGCAGAAAAGAGTGTTGCGCAAGTTTCAGTGCAACCAGACAAGTTTTGTTTTGCCCCTGCGAGCCGGTACGCTTAATTGGAAAATTATCGAGCAGCAGTTCGAGGTCATCCTTATGAATTCCGACGCTCGAATAGCCAATCAGTTTGTCGCGTTGTCGCTTTTCTTTTAAGTATTCCGCCATATTATGACGGTGATATTGAGTATTGTAAGTGAGTAAAATTTGTTCTTTACTTTGGGCGATGCGCTCGTAAATTTGCTGAAAAACAGGAATAAAATCGTTAATAAAACTTTCGCGTTTACGATATATATATTCCCCAAACTCAAGCATTTGCTCTTCCAAAATATCAAAAATTGTTTCGTCGATAATGTTTTCGGATTTTAGCAGCGCATTACGTTGTTTGAGCGCATTGTTGTAATGCAAAAGGCTTTGAAGATAGTTTTTGTCGTACTGCGAAATCACGCCATCAATAAATTTTCGCCGTTCGTCGCTTCCCCCTTCGATTAATTGCGAATCGGCAGGCGAAACCAGCACCAGAGGCAATGCTCCAATATGGTCAGCCAAGCGGTCGTATTCTTTTTTATCGATGCCAAACTGCTTTTTGCTACGGCGTTTTACAGCACAGGAAACCTCGTGTTCGATATTCGACAGGCGATAATTTCCGCGCAGCATAAAAAACTCGGCGTCGTGCATAATATTTTGAGAATCAATGGAATTTGAATGACTTTTGCAAAACGAAAGATAATAAATGGCATCGAGCAAATTTGTTTTGCCCATTCCGTTATTGCCTATAAAACAGTTAATTCCATCCGAAAATTGCAATTCAGATTCGAGAATATTTTTATAATTTAATATTGAGATTTTGGTTAATAACATTCGGAAAATTTATAATATTATGGTGTACAAAAGTACAAATGTTATATTGCATTTACAAAAAAAGTTCTCAACAATTGATATAAAGTTTGGATTTTCACGAATTAGCAATGTTATTCTTTTGTTGAATA
>JAITXR010000182.1 GCA_031284665.1 Paludibacter sp. | reverse complement strand
TGCATGGCTTTAATTAATCCTTTGAACAGGCTATAATCAATTTTACCATTGTTGTTTTCCACAATTTGAAACCCTGTGGTTTTCAATTCAGTTACTCCACTCATTACGTAGGAAACATTACGAGCAAAAGAAGGATTAAAGCCAAAATCCAACAAGCTTGTCAAAGCAACAATGGTAGTAAAAATAGTCCATATTGCTACCGTTTCTTGTGGAAATGCCCTTAATATAAGTGGAAACAGGATAATGCCCGCTCCTATTTGCAGGAACGTGGCTACATAATTCCAAAGTACGTCTTTTCTGTTTATTTCCATTTTTTAATCAAATCTTACCTGAAATTTTCCCATTTCTTACCTTAATCTTATTTCTTTAATTACCTCCGCGCCCACTACTTTATTTATATTGCTGCATATTTTTTCGCGTTGCAAAAATAGTTCCTGCCGCAATACCGACGACGATAGCGTGGCGTATAATACTTTGTTCTTAACGCTCAAATCTAATGTATATTGTTTTATGTTGTCGCCAAGAACTTCGCTCCACGCATTCAGCACTCGTTTTTCGTAAAACGGTTTTTGTATTGCGCTTGTTTTCAGTATTTTAGCGATAACTTCGGATAGGGCTTCGGTGTTCTGACGTCTCATTGATTAATTGCGTTTATCTTAATTTAATTTTCTGTCCAAGCGACACGCCCTGCGAATAATCCATTTTATTTATCTGATACAGTTTGATTGTTTTGATGGCATATTCCTGTGCTATCGAATACATCGAATCGCCCTGTTTTACTTTATAAAAGGTCGCATTTTTTTCTGCGCGATTTTTTTTGGAACGTAAATAAATTTTTGTTCCCTGCGGCAAATCTTCGTTACTTTCATCCTCGTTGAAATTTCGGATTTTGCGTTCCGAAAGATTAAATTCATCGGCAATCGCTCCGTAAGTATCTCCTGTTTGGGCAATTACATATTTCACACCGTTTGTTTTATATACTTTATGCCGATACCAAATATCCACATCGCCCATTTTTGCTGTTTTATAAGCAGCAGTTTCGTCTGTTGTTTCTTCGGATAAATCGCTTTTCTCCGATTTGTTTTTTTTGCCCGAATCAAATTCGTAGAGTTTATAGTTTTCGATAAGCGCAATCAGTTTACCTGCATAAGCAGGGTCGGTAGCGTATCCAGCCGCTTTAAGTCCCAAAGCCCAATCGCGGTAATTTGTTATGTTGAGTTCAAAAAGCGAGGCGTAACGACTGCGGTTTTTCAAAAACAATGAATGGTCGGTGTACGAATCTTTTACTTTTTTGTATTTGCGGAAACATTCCTGCGCATTATCGTCGTCGTAGTAAACGGTTTCGCCTTGCCACTCTGCGCATTTTATCCCAAAGTGATTGTTGGCATTCACAGCCAAAGGGCTGTTTCCTGCGCCGGACTCGAGCAAACCCTGAGCAAGTATAATGCTTGCCGGTATTCCGTACTGCTTTTGTTGTTCGCGGGCAATAGCGTTATACTTATTTATATAGTCAGAATATTGCGGATTAATGTTTTGAGCCGACGACAAAAAAAACGTGGCGCAAACTCCCAATAATAAGAATGTTTTTTGCTTTTGAGGAATCATTTAGTCTGAAAAAAATTATATTATTGCAAAAATAGAATATTAATCTGAAAAAATTGCACTCAATACTATTTTTTATTACATTTGTAAAAAATCAAAATATACAAAAGAAATAATTATGAAAACCTTAACTATTGAAAATAAGTATATTATATGTCAGTTCGACGAACTTTCAGCCGATTTGCAAAATCTAATCGAAAAAGCCAAAGAGCAAGTTGTAAAATCGTACGCACCTTATTCTGAATTTAAAGTCGGAGCGGCGGCAATGCTTGATAATGGTGAGATTTTTGCCGCCGGCAATCAGGAAAATTCTGCTTATCCATCGGGCTTATGTGCCGAGCGAGTGGCGGTTTTCTATGCTAACTCTCAATACCCCAATGCCAAAATAAAATGCATTGCGATTGCTGCATTTACCAACGGAAACTTCCTTGCCGAGCCTATTACTCCTTGCGGTGGCTGCCGTCAAGTATTGCTCGAAAGCGAAAATCGACAAGCCGAAGCTATAAAATTGTTGCTTTACGGAACAGAAAATATTTTCATTCTCGACAGCGCAAAATCTCTTCTTCCGCTTTGCTTTGAGCAGAGCAGCCTGCAACTTTGACCCTTTTTTCTAAAAAAACTAAAACTAATGAATAAAGAAAAAACAATAATAGAATATCATCTTAATAAAGCCTCAATCAGTCATTTATGGAACAGTATCGGCACTACTCACGGGCTTGCCGAATGGTTTGCCGACGATGTAACGGTGGAAAATAATATTTATACATTTCGTTGGAGCGACCACGAGCAAAAAGCCATTTTGAAAAAACAGAAATTGCTTGTTTATATGCGATTTCAATGGCTCGAAGATAAAGACAGCGACTATATTTTTGAAATTCGCTTGCAAACAGCCGAACTCACAGGAGAAGTTATTTTGTTGATTACCGATTATGCCTATCCCAACGAAATAGATGACCTCAAAATGCTGTGGAATCAACAAATTGACGCGCTTTGCCGTAAAATAGGAATATAAAATTTTAATGTTTATATGCTTGATTTCTCAGTTTTTCAAAATCGTAAAGTTGCCTATTGTACGCTTGGCTGTAAGCTAAATTTTGCCGAAACTTCGAGTATTGGCAAACAATTGCGCGACGCAGGTTTTTCGCGCACAGTAGCCGGCGAGCAGGCAGATGTCTGTGTAATAAATACTTGCACTGTTACCGATGTTGCCGACCATAAAAGCAGGCAAGCCATTAATCGGATGCACCGATTACATCCTCAAGCGGTAGTGATAGTTGTGGGCTGTTATGCGCAACTGAAACCCGACGAAATTGCTCAACTCGACGGTGTGGATTTAGTACTTGGCACAAACGAAAAATTTAATATTTTGGAATATCTGCAAAATATTAAATCTACAAATAATGCCGAAAAAATTCATACATCAAAAATAAACAGTATCGATGTTTTCAAACCTTCATGCTCGGCTGACGACCGTACACGCTATTTCCTTAAAATTCAAGATGGTTGCGATTATTACTGCACTTACTGCACAATCCCCTTTGCTCGCGGCAAAAGTCGCAGTGCAAGCGTAGCCGCTACTTTGCAGGAGGCGCAACGCGCAATTGACGCAGGCGCAAAAGAAATTGTGTTAACAGGAGTAAATATTGGCGATTTTGGCAAGCAACATAACGAGTCGTTTTTCCAATTTTTGCAGGCATTATCGGATATTGGGAATAATGTGCGCTACCGAATTTCGTCTATTGAGCCAAACTTGTTGACCGACGAAATTATTGAATTTGTGGCAAAAAGTAAAAATATTATGCCTCATTTTCACATCCCGTTGCAGTCCGGAAGCGACCGCGTGCTCGAATTGATGAAACGCAGATACCGCCGTGAACTTTTTGCTCAAAAAATCGCAACAATCCGTTCACTTATGCCCAATGCTTTTATTGGCGTGGATGTGATTACAGGCGTGAGAGGCGAAAATATTGATTGTTTTGAAGATTCTTATAATTTTATCAATTCGTTAAATATCACGCAATTACATATTTTTACATATTCCGAAAGAGCATCAACTAAAATGCTTGAAATCACCGAAATAGTGCCGGTGGAAGAACGAAAAAGGCGTAGCGAAATATTGCATAACTTGTCGGCTCGTAAAACCGAAGAATTTTATCAACAAAATATTGGTAAAACAGTAAATGTATTGTGGGAAAGCCGAAAGAAGGGCGAGACAATGACCGGATTTTCAGAGAATTACGTCAGATGTGAATGCCCATATAACGCTGCTTTGCGCAACACTATTCAGCAAGTAACGCTTGCCGGCTGGAATAGCGACAAAACTGCATTGCAAGTTTTATGAATATTAATCTTTTAGAAAATATTCTTATACCTAATTCAGGTTAAGATGACAGATGGGCTACAACTGTGCTTTGGACGTAGAGACGTGGCATGCCGCGTCTATACCAATTCAAATCATTGTTCCCGCATAATTCGAATATTGCCTTTTAATCCTGCCGGAACAAGATTTTTTTCAGCCAATCGATAACGTGCATTTGTCCAAGTTTGTGAGTCGTGAGTTTCGGCGTCAAAATTTTCGTTTCCCATTAGTCGGTTTGCCCAAGTGTTAGTAACCTGAATTTCTATGTGATTTTCGCCATTGCGTAATGCTTGCGAAATCTCTAAAATATATGGTTTTGTCCACAAAGTTCCACACTCGATGCCATTTATTTTTACAGTGGCAAGATTGTAAATTTCGTCAAATTCGATATGGTATTTTCCTTGTTCTAAGTTATTGATTGTAAATGTTTTTGAATAAGTTGCCGTTCCCGAAAAATATTTTATTTGCTTATCCGTATTGTCGTTCCAAAGCAATAACGAATCAAAATCAGTGGATAAATCGTTGCTGAATTTCACTTTCCAATTATTTGAAATTTGCAGTATTGGTCGATAATTTTCCGTATTATTTCCATTATTTTCCGATTTTTTATCTGTCGTTTCGCGGAATACAACAAACAACGATTCGGCAGCGTGTAAATTCAAAGTCAAAATTGTACGTCCGTTTTCTGTTTTCCAATTTTGTACTTTCCAATTTTTGCCATTTACGGGATTCCATATTTCGGGAATTTTACCCGAAATTCGGAACGAAAAAGTCAAAATTCGGTCGTTTTCTTGTTGGTTTGAGATAAAATAAATATCAGTATTTGCATCTGCTCGGTGAATAAATGCAATATCGGCAGCATAATCTTCACTATCCGACTCGTTCACCTGCAAATCGCGTTCAATGCCAAGTGCCGAAAAATCGCTGTCAAGAAATGCAGTGTTAATGATTGCTATTCCGCCGATTTTCAGTTCGTTAAGTTTAGCCTTATTCTCGTCTCGCATCGCTTCGGGGTTTGGCTGCATTGGATGTTTACCCGGCACAATCAAGGCTTTATACTTTGCTCCGCTTTGCAAATTCAAAAAATTATTCACAGCCGTAGCATTTTGCAGCGCATCGGGATTTATGCAGTCGTAGGCATAGCCACGCAAAGGATTTATAAAATTTTCGGCTTTATAGTTGTTAATCGAAGCGGTAACGCCCACTGTAACTTGCGCCGAAGGAGTTCCGAGATTTTCTAAACGGCGTTTTTCGCTTTCAACTTTCGCTGCGCCAAAAATTCCGGGCAAAAAATTCACAAGTCTATCGGGCAAAATACTGCGGCGCGGCAGTTCGTCGCCGGTAAAAACCGCAATGTCGGTTACAGGCTGTCCGAATTGCAGCAAAGCCTGACAGCGAACGCTATAATCTATCCACGCTGCTGCCTGAAAATACCAAGTTTGGTCGCGCTGAAAATACAGTCCAATACCGTCGAGCGTCATTCCGGGCTTGCGGTCGAGCCAAGGATTAAGCACATTGACGTGAAACGAAAGGCGATTGATACCGGCGGCATAATTGCGGTCTTGCAAAGTTTTTAACATTGCCGGATGCTCCGTAAAAACGCTGCGTAATTGCGTAAAACCCTCAGCCTGAACAATGTTCTTACCATAAATATGCGCACCCGAAACAGCATCAAACACATCGTTGGGCTTATCGTGCGTAGGACTTTGAAACCAAAATTCGCCCATTGGCAAATCGGCATATTTGTAATGCGCCAATCCATCGCTTGTAAAAGTGGGCGCAATGCTTTCGGCACTGAACAAACAGCCTTTGTCGTGCGCCTTTTGAGCAAGAGTTTTGTAAAACACTTCAACCACAAGTTCCGAAACGGTTTGACGCACATCGTAAAGAATTTTTTCCGACTTCTCGATATTATCAATCGGAATACCTGCCATAACAGGCAGATAATCAACAATATCGTACGCTCTGCGTTTTAGAAATTCGGCTCTGAAAACCGGCGACCAATTCTGACTGCCACATTCCCAACTGTCAAGATGAAACATTTTTATGACTTTTTGGGCAGCATCTTTATCCGAATTTTCAAAAAATTTAGCAAACCAATTCTCGAATTGTAAATTTATTGCTTCGGGATTAAATTTATCACATTCCAAACCCTTCCCGCCGCCACCTGTGGCATTTGTTTGTCCGGTAGAAGTATGTCCTATTCGCAATATTGTCCATTTGCCTCGTGGCGCTTTCCAAGTCAGTTTTCCGCTTTTATCAATAAATTTAGTAATATTTATAATTGAAGATTTATTAACACAAAGATTTTTAGAAATTTGCTCATTGCTTGTCTGCGGACTTACGCGCCAAACAGATGCGTTTTTGCCTTCAAATTGATGAATTTTGACATCCGACGAAAGATAAATATAATTGATTTTTAGCGATTGTTTCCATTTAGCCACGTCCAAATCTTCCGACCCGGGCTCGCTGCCTTGCGGATTATATACAAAGCGAAAAAAACGTGCTGTAGTAGGCGTAATGCTGTGAGTCATAGGCTGGTCGTCGTTTTGCCAACCTTGACGTGGCGATTCGAGTTGTGCAATTTTTTTGAAATTTTTGCCATCATTACTCGCTTCGATTGTGAGGCGTTGCGACTGATAATTACGCCCCGACGGCTTAATTTGAACGCTCCGGCATGTAAAATTTTTTTCAAATTCGTATTGTATCCAGCAAGGCTCTACGCTGCTGAAACTTTGCCGACTGTTGACATCTGCCAAAAATTGCACATTTGCATTTTGGACTGAAGTACTTATTTTTGGTGTAATTATCTGCGACGAATATTCCTGATTGTCGATTGTCGGAAAAGCATAAACGGCAATATCGCGATAATAATTTTCAACTTTTTCAGGCTCAGGCAGTTGCAACTCAACATATTTTCCACCATCAATCCGGCATTCACTCCAAACCACTTTTTGCATCGACAGTTCGGGAGTAATCCAAGGACCGCCGGCGAGCGCAAAGCCATCGCAAAAATGAAAGCCGAGTTTCAAATCAAGGCGCGCGGCTTCGGCGATGGCAAAATTCACCATTTCCCACCATTGTGGCGTTAATTGTTCAACACTATTTTCGATAAGCGGCGTTTGCGGCACTCCTTTTATAGGCATCAGATATGCGCCATCGATGCCAATTTGTTTCATAGCCTCGAGGTCGGCAGTAATTCCTTGTTTGCTCACTGCGCCCTGCATCCAGTACCAAAACACCCACGGATGCGCTTGCTCAGGCGGATTTTGCCAAAGTTGTTCGAGATTTTGAGACGAAATTCTAAAATTTGAGAAAATTATAACGACGAGAAATAAAATTGTATGTTTCATAGGTTAAATTATAGATGTTTAGTTTGACAAAAATACATCTTTTTCATATAAATATAGATGTATTTTTTAAAACTCGTTAATTTTTAACTATTATTGTTGCAAATAGAGTGAAAGTTGGTTGTAAAACATATTTTTAGTCTTGTGAGACTATTAATTATAGTGTTTCTTTGCAAGCGTTAACTAAACAACACAATCTTTTTTATACCTTAAAAAAAATACTAATACCTATAAAATGTTGGGCTTTGTGAAAAGCCCAACATTTTTTTTGTGTATATTGCTGGTTTTATGG
>JAITXR010000178.1 GCA_031284665.1 Paludibacter sp. | reverse complement strand
TTGGAGTTGCCGACATCGACCACGACCCAAAATGGCTTGGACTAAACGGCTCACCCACAAAAGTTAAGCAAATCGAAAGTGTAGTTTTTACAGCCAAAGAAAGCAAACGCTTAACGGCTACCGATGCCGAAGTGGAAGATTTAATTAAGGAACTGATTGCTAATCATACGATTGGGTAGAGTGTGTGAAGTTCATAAATAATTCAAATCAATTATTGCTATTGTGTGAAGAAATATCAAGATTACTTTCAGGATTAATAAAGACATTGTAGTAAAACTTTTATCTTTATAACTTTTAACTTTCTTATCTTCAAAAAAATATGAAAAAACTATTTGTGATACTTTTTTGCATTTTTACGAGTGTAATAACTTTTGCACAGAGCAACTATGAAGAAGTTGTATTTCTGAAAAACGGCAAAACCGTTCGCGGGATTATTATCGAACAAATACCAAACGTTCAAATCAAAATAGAAACCGCTGATGGTACTGTTTTTACTTTCCCAATGGAGGAAATTGAACGAATAGCAAAGGAAAAAATCAGCATAGTCGGAAAAGCATCTGAGCAACCAATAACAGCAACACAAGTGGCTGAATATTTGCGGTCTAACAATTTGAAAGTTAAGTCAGACAGACACAAACCCGAGCATCACTATTTATTTTCGTTGCAAAGCGGCTTGTCGTATTCGTTTATTGATATGAGTGGAACGCAACAGGCTTATACTCAATATTACGGACTTACAAGCGAAGAAGCCGACAAATATGTCAACAAAATTAAGAATGGTTTTTTTATTGATGCCAATTTTTATTATCTTACTGCTACATTTTTCGGTATTGGTGTGGATTATAATTTTTTTCGCTCGGCAACAAAAGGCGACTTTCTTGTTAATGCCAATTCTTCTTATGGCTTATACGGAGGCAACTCTTATTTACCCATTTATGTAAAAAGCACATCCGATGAGCGAATGTATTTGAACTTTATTGCCCCATCCGTTTTATTTATGCAGCATTTGGACGAAACGAAAAAAATTCGCTTGACAGAATCACTTGCGCCGGGAGTGCTTTTTATGAGGATGGAAAGCAGAAACAACAATTATCAACACTATTTTGACAACAATTCTTATCCCATTGGAAATCCGCCAATGTATTACGGTCAATCAGGCGAGATTGTTACGGGTACAAGTTTTGCTGCAAAAATTGGTCTTTCGCTCGACTATTGCATTACGTCAAATTGGTCTGCCGGTTTGACAGGCAATTTGTTGTTGTCAAATATAAAAAAAGTGCGTTCTAAAAGCAGTTATGGTAGCGATGGCGGTACGCTTGATGAGGCAATCGAATTTTCGCATTTTGACTATGGGTTTGTAATTCGTTATAATTTTTAAATTTTTATCTTATATATATAAATATGAAAAATATAATTCAATATATAACGCTTGTTTTTACTGCTGCCATCATTTTTTCGTGTAGTGATGAATTTGTAAACAATAGAACTGAAATTTCAGGCGTTGCCACATCGGCAATCATAATTTCGCCGGCATGGGAAAGTGATAATTATCAATTTCAATGTGAAAACACGGGGAACTCTGATTTTACAATAGAAAGTCAACCACAATGGCTGATAGTTAATAGCAATTCGGGGAAATTTAGAGGCGGAATAGCCACCATTACCTGCAAGGCAAATAATTTTGAAAAATTTGCAAAAACAGGTGTATATATTGACCAGATGATGGTGGTTTCAGGAGGGAAACGCTACGCCATTCCACTATATTATATCAACGAGGGCGAGCCGCACATTTCAGTCCCTGACAACTTTGCAATAAGTTATAATAACTACAATAATGCGCTTACGATAGGAAATACCGGCGATGGAATTTTGCTATGGGAAGTAATTGCGATGCCTCAATGGCTTGCTTTGGATACAGCGCAACTTAACATCAATAATTTGATGATTGCGAAAAATGCGAATGCCTCAATTCCATTTGCATTTAACTCTAATGCAGCACTAACAGGTAGTGTAAGTGGAGTTATAGTATTAAGAAGCAACGACAAACATAATCCGCAAGTAAGCATTAATGTAACGGCAGATTTGGGAACGCCGAGATTATCTCTTTATTCATCTTACATTACGATTGATTTTGGTAGTACTACAACAAGCAAAAGTATCAGTTTTTCAAATCAAGGAAATGGTATTTTAACTTGGACGTTAGAAAATTTACCTGATTGGTTAAGCGTTACAAAAACCAATGGAACGCTGAAATCGTCGTATGATATTGAATATATAAATTTTACCTGCGACCGCAGCAAACTCGCCGCAGGGTTAAACTCTGTAATTATCCGTCTCGCTTCTAACGATTCAAGCAATCCTTCCGTTGCCATTAACGTTACTGCTCGCGCTCCCGGCAGCAATGCCAATATTCGTGTGCTCGAAGGTAATATTATTGATGCCACTTTTGATAAAAGCACCAATATACTGTATTATCTTACAAGTATGCCAAATAAATTGATAGCATACAATGTAGATACCAAAACCATTTCGTACGAAATTGCATTGAGTAAAATTCCAACTTGCTTTGCAACTTCGGAAGATTTTACAAAAGCGGTTGTAGGGCACGGAGGGCTGATAAGCGTTGTGAATTTAAGTAATTATTCGGTATTAAAAACAATAGAAATAAACCAGATTGTTTATGATATTGAAATAGTATCGGAAAATTGGCTTGTATATACCGAAGCAGAAGGAAGTACATGGAGTACAGTTTATTGGGCAAATATGGATGATAATGCAAAAGAAAGTGGTAAAGAAAGTGTATATTATAGAAGCATTTTAAAGAAAGTTCCAAATACAAATTTATTATTATTATCCGAAAGCGAACTATCATCAGGATTGCATGTATATAATACAAGTTCAAGGCAAGAAAAAAATCGGATGAATTTAGGTATGAGTAAATTTTGGTTTATAAAAAATGGGGAATATGTAATAAATGGAGGAAATCGTAGAATCTATAGAACGGAAGCAATAACGTCATTAAATGGATATAGTTCTAACGGTACTTCTCCTATTGGGCTGTTAAATTATGCGGGGCAATCAGATGTTTATAGGACAATATGGATTGATTATTCTAATGCAACAAATTCGATTTGGGCATTATTTACGTTAAGTTCAACAGGTAGTTCGCCACTTATATACCAATTTGAAGACAATGATTTTACAACTATACGAACTTATTATTATGATGATTATTATTCTATAAATGATGCCAATTATTTTGTGCAGGCGCATTATGTGTTTGCCAATGGTGAAGGTACGGAATTGTCAGTTTTGCGAAAAGGAACGAATAATAATTACTGGTCGATAGAATTTATTCCGATAACGGAGTAAGAAAAACAAGAAACATAATTTACAAAAAAAACATAATTTTTTTACATATCAATGAACAATATTTTTGTATATCTCGAAATAGAAGACGGCATTGTAGGCGATGTTAGTCTGGAACTGCTTACCAAAGGGCGTGCTTTGGCAGATAAAATTGGAGTAAAACTCGAAGCTATTGCTGCAGGTTATAAACTCGACAAAATAGGAGAACAAATTTTTTCTTATGGTGTTGATATTCTGCATATTGCTGACGATAAGCGACTTGCTCCTTATACTTCCTTGCCTCACACATCGTTAGTGGTAAATCTTTTTAAGGAAGAAAAACCGCAAATTGCTTTGTTAGGTGCAACTTCCATAGGGCGCGATTTGGGTCCGCGCGTGTCGTCAGCCTTGTTCAGTGGATTGACTGCCGACTGTACTTCGCTCGAAATTGGCGATTACGAGGATAAAAAAGAGGGTAAAACCTACAAAAACTTGCTTTATCAAATTCGTCCGGCTTTCGGTGGGAATATAGTAGCCACTATTGTAAATCCTGATTGTCGCCCGCAAATGGCAACTGTGCGTCAAGGTGTTATGAAAAAAGAAGTCCGCGACATAAATTACAAGGGCGAAACTCATAATCTTGATGTTGCAAAATATGTTGCCGATAGTGATTTTGTGATTGAAGTTATTGAACG
>JAITXR010000176.1 GCA_031284665.1 Paludibacter sp. | reverse complement strand
TTGTTGCAGACTTGATAAAATCGGCAAAAAAGCAAATCATTTTGTTGGATAATTATGTGGACGAAAGCGTTTTAGTCTTGTTGGCAAAACGCAATATAAATGTTACAGCAACAATTTATACATCCAAAATTTCCGCTCAACTGCAACTTGATTTAGATAAACATAACTTCCAATATCCGCCAATTACAATTGAAGCAAAACAGAATATTCACGACCGTTTTCTATTGATAGACAACGACTTGTATCATATCGGAGCGTCGCTTAAAGATTTGGGTAAAAAACTGTTTGCATTTTCAAAAATGGAATTGTCGGCAACAGAGTTGTTGAAAAACATAATATCTTAACGGTATTTTAATAAAATATAACAGCCTAATAGGCAGATTATCAGTGAATTATTCAGCGCATTTATGACGAGTTTTCGAGTAACGGTTGTCATTTTTGCCGTTTTGTGCGCGCCGAGGGCATATAAGTAATGAGAATAAAATAATGTTACATTATATGTTTTGTAAATGATTGAAAGAATGCATCTTGTGCCATTTTACTCCCGATAGTTATCGGTAACATTTTACATTACTTAAATAAACGGAGATAATTTATGTCTGCTGCTTTTATTGCGGAAAAAATAATACAATTTAGTAAATACTGCAAGAGAATAATAAAAAAACCGGCGAAAAATTTCGTCGGTTTTTTTACAGCGGAAGCGGGGGGATTCGAACCCCCGGTACAGTTTCCCGTACGTCAGTTTAGCAAACTGGTGGTTTCAGCCACTCACCCACACTTCCGTTTAATGATTTTTGGGTGCAACTGAATTTTTTTTGCGGGTGCAAATATATGAAATTCTTTTGATAAAAAAAATGATTTATCGTTTTTTTTTCGTTTTTTGAAAAATATTAAAAAATAATTCAATATATATTCTCCCTAAATCAGTTTGAGAATGCCAAAAATACATTTGATGTTTTCACAAGAAATTCGGTTGTGGTGGTTTGCAGTAGAGACGCGATTAATCACGTCTCTACATTTAAACTGCCTCAAATCTTAGAATATCTATTTATTAATAAATTTGATATTGCGCTCTGTGCCTTCGTTTTGAATATTTACAATGTAAATTCCTTGACTTATTGCACTTAAATTCACCGAATTGCTTTGTTGTGTGGTTGAAATTAATCTACCGCAAATATCAAATACCCGTATTGCGTTGGCTGTTTTATTCAGTGTTAGTGTTTTATTTACAACAGAAACAAAGAAATCGTTATCAGTTGTTTTTTCTACTGCCGTAGTTCTTTCCACTAACACGATATTATCCAAATAAAAATCAATTTTATTGTGATTTATCCCAAAGGCAATATCAAAAGCATTCAAAGCAGCGAACTGCTCAAATGCAGCATCAGTAAATGTTACTGTTTTTGGAATCCAAGTATTTAGTGTTTCATCGCCAAAAAAGTTATCAAATTGTTTTGTTGGTGCATTTACTGTGAAAGTGGTTGCCGGTGCGTCAATAAAGAAGAACAGGGCTTTGTATCTGTTTTGCGGATATGACTCTATTTCGCCCTCTGCCAAAATAAAATGAATATCAAAAGTCATTTTTTCGATGCCGGCAAATGTTTTTCCTTCGGGCAGGGTAAACGAAAATTTCGGGAACGAATTGTAGTTAGTAGCCACCACGTGAAGCGAATGTTCGGTTGCCACAGTTGGATTGGCGGATACGATAGATGAAATATTGTTTGGATTCCAAGCAATACTTGCGTAAACTGTGCCAATATCATCAGTTTCAAAATTGAGCGATGATGATACCACAGCAGCACTTTCGACCGTAATTGAGCGCAATTTGGCAGCATTAAAGCAGTTGATAGTAATTCCGCTTTGACTGTATTGGTCAACAAAATACACGCCATCGACTTTGGCAAATTCTTTTAATTGAGCAATAGTTAATTCATACACATTTTCAGCACCCTCAGGCGATACTGCTTGTGATTGAAAGGAGTAAGCGGCAGCCGCAGATGAATTGTTGATGGGTTTGATTGTCCCCACACCCCAACCTACTCCGGTGTCGGTGCTGTCGCTAATTGTTATAGTAATTTTAACTACTTGGTTATCAGCGTAACTTTCGTAGTTTTGTAATAATACATTGCCGTAAGAATCGAAAGCAATGTTTTCGGCTGACAGACATAATGTCAATGTCAGCATTGATGCGAGAAGTAAAATTTTTTTCATAAAAGTAAAGTTGTTAATTGTTAATTGATAAAATTTGGTTTATTAGTGTTATTTTAATTGTGAAAAATCTGTTATTCGCTATTGCGATGCACGAAACAATCCGGAATTTCTTAATTGTTTATTAGCACATTGCTTATTGTTTATTGTTCTCTGGATTGCCTCCACGATAATCGGGACAGGTCGGGGAATACCCTTGCTAATCGGCTTGCCGCTTGGTTTACCAAGAATGACGGGTTGCTGTTGCTATTTCACATCTTATGGTGTTAATCCTATCATCCTGTAAATCCTGATTCAGACAAAAAATGGGGGATTGCGGGTCAAGCCCGCAATGACGGCGGAGGCTGCTGTACCCCGCTTCGTACACCGTGTACCGTTCACCCCATTCCCTGCACCGTTCACCGTGTGTCCTTTTTTCGTAATTTTTACTTTTTCCCTTTAATCGTGATAATGCTGTCGTCATCGCGATATTTGAGTTCGGTAACTTTGAGCGAGCGCAACCAAGTTCTTCCACCCGAAGGTACACAATCGTGATAAAAGAGATAATTTTTTCGCTTGTATTTTACGATTGCGTGATGCGTAGTCCAGCCTTCCACCGGCGTAAGGATTACACCTTGATAGGTAAATGGTCCGTAAGGATTATCGCCAATGGCATAGCAAAGCAAATGGGTGTCGCCTGTGGAGTACGAAAAATAGTATTTTCCGTTATATTTATGCATCCACGAGGCTTCGAAAAACCGCTGACGACGATTGCCGGCAGTGAGTTGTTTTCCCGCTTTATCGAGGATTATCAAATCGCGCGGCTCTTCGGCAAAATCGGTCATATTGTCGGCAAGGCGCGCCACTTTCGGGCATAGAGCGAGTTCGTTTTTTTTAGGCAAAAAGGGCTTTTCGAGGGCTTTGTTATTACGGTAACGCTGCAACTGTCCACCCCAAATTCCGCCAAAGTACATATAATAATTTTTGTTCTCGCAAAATATTGCAGGGTCAATTGAATACGAGCCTCTGATATGGTTTTCGAGTGGGATAAAAGGACCTTCGGGCTGCTGAGCAATGGCAACTCCAATGTGAAAAACATCGTTTTTGTCTTTTACCGGGAAATACATATAATATTGTCCGTCTTTTTCAGCCACATCGCAATCCCAAAGTTGCCTGCCAGCCCAAGCAATGTCTTGAACGTCAAGCACTTTGCCGTGGTCAATAACTTCTCCTGTCAGAGGGTCATCGGTCGAGAAAGCGTGATAATCGCGCATATCAAAGTGGTCGCCGTTATCGTTTTCGGGAATGCCGGATTCAACGTCGTGCGAAGGATATATGTAAAGGCGACCGCCAAATTCGTGAACAGCGGCATCTGCCATATAAGCGTTGGGAATTAAATAACGTGTAGTCATAAATATTAATTGATAATTGATAAAGTTAGAAGATGGAAGTTAGAAGTTAGAAGATGGAAGATGGAAGTTAAAAGATAGTGGAAAGACAAAGCTTTCTAATATCTTGATACTCATATCTCATATCTTGATACTCATATCTTGATACTCATATCTTGATACTTGATACTTGATACTTGATACTTGATACTTGATACTTGATACTTGATACTTGATACTTGATACTTGATACTTGATACTTGATAATTGATAATTGATAATTTGGCAGCAATGTCTAATATCTAATAATCTCATATCTTGATACTTGA
>JAITXR010000175.1 GCA_031284665.1 Paludibacter sp. | reverse complement strand
CGTAATGCACTGTACGATATTGAGATACTAAAATCTCATCGCTTTCAGGTGCCAATAATTTCGGTAGGTAATCTGGCGGTTGGCGGTCAGGGAAAAACTCCGCACGTCGAATATCTTGTTCTATTGTTGAGTCCATATTATCGAGTAGCAGTAGTAAGTAGAGGCTACAAACGTAACACTTCCGGCTTTTTGCTTGCCGACAAAAATTCCACCGCACAGTCGATAGGCGACGAGCCATATCAGATTTTCAGCAAATTTCCAAAAATTACAGTAGCCGTTGACTCAAATCGTGTGCGCGCCATACGAAAACTGCTTGCCAATAATTTACCGCCGCAGGTCATTATTCTCGACGATGCTTTCCAGCATCGCAGCGTTAGACCGGGCTTCTCGATTTTGCTAAGTGATTATTCTTCGCTTTATTTATACGACAGTATGTTACCCGGTGGACGATTACGTGAATCTAAATACCAAAGCAAACGTGCTGATATTATTGCAGTTACAAAATGTCCCGAAGATATCAACCCTCTTGATATAAGAATAACGGCAAAACTTTTCAAATTACTCTCTTATCAATCCTTATATTTTTCGACTTACAAATATGGCGAAATTCAGCCTTTGTTTAACAAAAAAGCAGATGGCAAAATTACATTGAAACAGATGAAAACACAACGTTTTTCGATTTTGCTTACTGTTGCAATAGCCAATCCGCAGCCAATAATTGAGTATCTTAAGCAATACTCGGAGCAAATAGACAGCGTAATTTTTGCCGACCATCATTTTTTTGAAAAACGCGATTATCAATTAATCGAAAAGAAATTTAACGCCTTGCAATCAATTCATAAAATAATTATTACAACCGAAAAAGATGCTACTCGTATCGGCTCTGATTATCCGAAAACATTGCAAAATTATACATACCTACTTCCAATCGAAGTACAAATTATTAATAATCAAGAACAATTATTTATTAAAACTATTAAAAATTATGTTGCAGAAGATTTACGAAACGGCTGAATATCTTAAAAAAGTTATTCCTTCGCAGCCTCGCACAGGCATTATTCTCGGTACCGGACTTGGAAACCTTGTTTCACAAATAACCGACAAAACAGAAATTCCATACGATACAATTCCTAACTTCCCGATTTCGACAGTCGAAGGACACAGCGGGAAACTTATTGCCGGCAAACTTGGCGGTGTGGATATTCTCGCTATGCAGGGGCGATTTCATTATTACGAAGGTTACGATATGAAAACAGTTACTTTTCCGGTGCGAGTAATGAAGGCAATAGGTATCGAAAACTTGTTGGTTTCGAATGCATCGGGCGGGATGAATCCAACATTTGAAATAGGCGATTTGATGCTGATTACCGACCATATTAACTGTTTTCCGGAACATCCGTTGCGTGGCAAAAATTATGACGAACTTGGTACT
The DNA here is from genome assembly GCA_031284665.1 of Paludibacter sp. Lineage (GTDB taxonomy): Bacteria > Bacteroidota > Bacteroidia > Bacteroidales > Paludibacteraceae > JAITXR01. Next base: position 5,024 of record JAITXR010000175.1, on the reverse strand, counting down.
CGCTTCCCGGATATGAGCGAGGCATACAACAAAGAATTTCTCGATAAAGCGCGAAAAATTGCCAAAGAACACAATATAAAAGTGGTGGAAGGCGTGTATGTAGGCACATCCGGTCCAACTTTCGAAACGCCTGCGGAATATCGCCGTTTTGGCTTAATGGGCGGCGATGCGGTAGGAATGAGCACTGTGCCGGAAGTGATTGTGGCAGTTCATTCAAAAATGAAAGTCTTTGGTATTTCGATAGTTACAGATTTGGGCGTTTTCGGAAAAATAGTAGAAGTTACTCACGAAGAAGTGCAGCAGATTGGCAACAGCGTACAACCCAAAATGACGCTGATAATGAGCGAATTAGTGAAACAAATATAGTTTTTTTTGTAACCAAGAGCCAAAATAATGGATTTTGGGATTTGAGATATGAAACATCAAATATAATCCTTTTTGTCGCAAGTTTGTATTGTTATTTTTCCAGTAGGGAATCCATATCAATAGAAATATTGTCGCCAACAATCTATATTTTCCCTGTTAGGGGATACACAAATAAAATATGTGAATGTCCTAACGGACAAAAATACAGAAATGGTATTCGCTATTCTATTGATATGTAAGTTCTGACGGACTATGAGTTGCAGATTTGATTCAGCAACATTATTGTAAATTATAGCCTAAATAAACATAATGAAATACTTGAAAATTATATTTTTTATTTGTGTTTTAAGTTCTTGTAACCACCGACAGCAACGAGAATATTTTCTATTGGACACAACAGAAGAAAGCATTCCTAAGTATGTAAGCGTTAAAAGTTTGGACAAAATATTAAAAGAATTGTCCGAAAATAATAATTTTGTTTTCACAGATATGTATCCTGTCATAGATACATTACCAATTATTGAAAATGACATTTTTTTGTTGGCTGACCATTTGGATAAATTAGGTTTTGAATGGATTGATGGAGGCTGGGGGAATCATGACAATGGGGCAAGATTTAGGTATAGAGTTTATATAAAGGATAATCTAAAATGTGAAATATATAAAATATATCAAACCAATAAAATGCACGCAGACGGTTATTATGATATGATTGTGTATGAACAGATTAAATGCTCTAAATGCGAAAAATAGACATAATGCAGTCGATTGCTTTGACTGATAACAAATAACTTTGACAGAAAAATTAAATTATAAATCAAAATATCGCTTAATTTAGATAAACTCTAAGAATGTGAATCAAGAGTTGAAAATTTACTGATTGCTTGTGCCGTTAGGCACTTTATATTGGTAGAAAAAATATTGCTATTATGTGTTTGGCGTGCCGTATGTACGCAATATATTATTTTTTGATGTTTATGTTGCGTACCTACGGCACGCTTATTGATTTTGTAATTTTATTTCTACCAATATTGCGTCCCTAACGGGACTAAATTTCCTTCATTATAATTCCGGCACTTTTGCGACCGTCGGTTTTTACAATTATTGGAGTTTTGAATCGTAAATGCCTTAAAAATTTCGATTCGCTTTCGCAGGGTTGCTCATTGAGATAATCCATATCAAGTTTGCCATCGTTTAGGTACGAGTTTATTGTAAAATACGTTACGCCAAGCGAGGTAAGATTTTGGAAAAAATGTGTCCCCTGACTTGGCTCAACTCTGAAATTTTTCAATCCTGCCTCCACAATTACACGAGCATTACTGATATTTCCCCATTTTACAGGTATTCCCAGAAATGGGTCGTTTGAGCCCCATCTGCCCGGTCCTATCAAAATATAATTACGTTTTTCGTCGCCTAATTTTTTGTTAAGTTTGTCGATTTCATCGGCAATTTGAGTTGTAATGGCAGTTGTGAAATTTTCGGGGCGAACATATACTATATCGTACAAATCGTTGATAATTCCGTGTCCTAACGCATTGTGGCTCTGCGCAATAACATTTTTTGATTCAATATCCAAAATATTGTCGTTAATCATCAATTTTGTATCTACAATAGGGCGAATTTGCAAAAGATAAAAAGTGCTTTGATGTTTTTCGGAATAATCCAACTCAACTGCAAATTCAATTTCGACCGGTCGCCCCATTTCTATTTGTGCAATTTTCAAAACTGTTTTCAAAATTTCGGATAACGGGAAAACATTATGTTTCAGGATATTAGCAAATGTAATTATTTTTCTGCCTTCGTATAAACCATCGTTTATTGTTCCGTTTATTGAGTCGTAAGTAGAGGCAATATATTTCAGTGTTCCATCCTTCATTGCATCGTTCACAGGCAATTTTAGCAGATTAAAACCATCGTCGATTTTGGGAATAAATTGTGTTTTTTGCGATAGGTCGAGAGCCAGAAAGTGTTTTTGGGTTTCGCTTAATGCAAGTTCTAATGTGCTGGTTTGCAAAGTATTATTAGGATAATAAGGCGAGAAACGCAACGAATTTCCACCATCCACAATATATTTTCCAAGTCCAAGTGCAATGTTGGCGATACCTTCTTCGGCAAGTTCTGCGCCGAGCGGATAATAATTGAGCGAGCGCGCCACGCCCGAAAAAGATGGATAATAGCGTGTTCCATACGATTTTCCGCAAATTTCCTGCAAAACTATAGCCATTTTTTCTTCGTCAATCACGTTTTTTGTGGCGGTCATATAACTTTTACTCATTGCAAAAAACACGGAGGCATACACCGCTTTTATTGCTTCGGAAATCATTAACAACATATTTGAGTGGCTCGATGGGTCGAAAGGCACCATATATGTCGAATAAATGCCTGCAAACGGTTGATAATGAGAATCTTCGAGCAAACTCGACGAGCGTACTGCTATTGCCGATTGCGTAGCGACAATAAAAGCAAAAAGGTCGCCGAGCAGCCATTTTGGCAGTCGCGCTTTAAGAAATGCCGCAAGAATTTCCTCGTCCGAACTGTCCGAGAGGGCAATAGTATAGAGCTTGTTGCTTTCCATAAATTCGGAAAACACTTCGGTGCACACAACCACTGTTTTGGGAATAATAATTTGAGCATTTTCAAATTTTTCGAGTGCTTCGTGGGCTTTTATCATCGAGTCGATAAAAGCCAATCCGCGCCCTTTTCCCCCAAGCGAGCCGTCGCCTATGCGGGCAAAATTTGAATAACGGTCGAAACGTTCGCGCTTGAAAACCGCTACAACACCACGATTTTTTACTTTACGATAATCAACTATGGCATCAAAAATTATTTGACGTATTTCGCTCGAATTGCCGGATTGAAAATTGTCGAGCGATTTGTTTTTCAGATAGTTAGCCAGCGGAAACATAGCACGCGAATATAGCCAGCGCGAAATATTATTACGCGATACTTGCTGATAAAATGATTCGTCGCTCATCTTAAAAATGCTGTCCTGCAATGTTTTAAGATTTTCGACCCGCAGTTCTTCGGTATTTGTAACAGGATTTACAAAAATCAAATCGCCAAAACCGAAATTATTAGTAATACTTTCGCGCATTTCCAATTGAAATGTTTTTGACATTTTGTTAATAAAAGTAACGTTTTGGCTTTGCGTTGCTTTATAATTTGCTTGTTCTGTTGATGTGATTATCAATGGAATATATCGGTCGTATTGGCGAATTTCCTTGCAAAGTTCAATTCCTGCTCGCCGATTTTTTTTGCCTTTTTGGTTAAAACTTACATCGCTAATCACACCGAGCATATTGTCGCGATATTTTTGATAAATTTCGGTCGCCTCTTCGTAATTACGCGCCAAAAGAATTTTCGGACGACCGCGCATTCTGAGCATTTGTTCGTGTTCGTTGAGGGCTTCGGTCATAAACGAATGCGACTGCTTGAAAACATATTTGTACAGTTGCGGTATAATTGATGAATAAAAACGAATTGAATCCTCAACAAAGAGAATTACCTGAACATCAACGGCTTGCACATCTTCTTCCACATTCATTCTGTCCTCGAGTAACTTAATGATTGCCAGCAACAAATCGGTATTTCCAAGCCAACTGAAAACATAATCGATAGCCGAAAGGTCTTCGTTGGCAATGCGTTTTGAAACCGATTGCGAAAAAGGAGTAAGCACCACAATAGGAATGTCGGGAAACTGCTGTTTGACCTCTTTTGCCCAATTAAAAGGATTGATACTGTCGCCACTTGGCATCGAAATAATTAGTTCAAACGAATGTTCGCGCAATGCCTGCGATGCCTCGTCATGCTCGGAAACAAGCGTAAAACGTGGTGGATAGCGCAAATTAAGCGATGTATATTCATTAAAAATTTTCTCGTCCACGCGCCCGTCTTCTTCAAGCACAAAAGCATCGTATTTACTTGCAAAAAGCAGCACATTATATATTCTGTGGCGCATTAAGCCTGCAAAAGTTGTATCCTTAAAATTAAATTTAGTGATTTCGTTCATTTGGTCAGAATAGTTAATAAATTCTAATAATCAATTATAAAAAAACTTTGTTACAACCCTAACCGGATTTTTAAACGCTGTTAGGATAAATTGAGAAGAATTATTACATTAGTATAAATAAGTAAAAACTTACTGCGAAGATAATTTAATTTTCTCAGTTGCGAAAGAAAAAAGCAAAAATAATGATTAATGGTTAATGTGCAAATTAAAAATGTGCAAATTAAAAAATGAAGAAATGTAGGAATGTAGAAATTGAAAAAACTACTAATTAGGTAACTTCTCTTCTATCTTCTATCTTCTATCTTCCATCTTATATCTTATATCTTCTATCTTCCATCTTCTATCTTCCATCTTCTATCTTCCATCTTCTATCTTCCATCTTATATCTTCCATCTTATATCTTCCATCTTATATCTTCCATCTTCCATCTTCCATCTTCTATCTTCTATCTTCCATCTTCTATCTTCCATCTTCCATCTTATATCTTCCATTTACAAACTTTATGAATTTTATATTGCTTTTGTCGCTTAATAATGAATAAAAATAAGTATTTTTGCAGCAAGAAATTTGAAAAATAATGGAAAATTTTGTAGTATCGGCTCGTAAATATCGCCCAGCCTCGTTTGACACGGTGGTAGGGCAACGGTCA
>JAITXR010000067.1 GCA_031284665.1 Paludibacter sp. | reverse complement strand
TATTAGGATACATTGAACGAAAATTGAAATTATACAAATGGCTCAAGCAAAGCCCTTGGCTGCTTGTAACAACGAAAAAAATGGAATAAAAACCACTATGAATATACTGATAGACATTGCCCATCCGGCGCACGTACATTTAATAAAAAACACCTACTTTGAATTAATAAAAAACAATCACAAAGTTGTTGTAACGGTTAAGGATATTCCTTCTGCCATTGTTTTGTTAGAAAAATTCAACATTCCTTTTATTTATTTAGGCAAAAAGAAAGACTCTTTATTGTTAAAAGTGCTTTTCCAATTTATTTATAATTTAAAAATTATTTGGATTGTAATTGCTCGTAAAATCGACATTGGTTTTGGCTCGTCCATTACCATTGCACAAATTTCTAAAATCACGCGGATGCACTCCATTATTTTAGATGATGACGATGATGATGTGGAGCCACTTTTTGTGAAATACGCACATCCTTATGCCGATGTAGTTTTGAGTCCGGAATGTACAAGACGAGCGACACCCAAACGCATTGCTTACAACGGATTGCACGAATTGGCTTATCTTCACCCCAATCGTTTTACACCCAATCCGAATGTTTTATCCGAAATAGGGTTAAAAGCGGGCGATGTTTATTTTATATTGCGTTTCAATGCCTTTAAAGCGCATCACGATGTTGGAGTGCAGGGTTTATCATTGGAAAATAAGCGGTATTTAATCTCATATTTGGAAAAAAAAGGCAAGGTGTTTATCACAACAGAAAGAAATATTGACCCTGAATTTCAAAAATATCAATTATTGTTGTCGCCCGAAAAAATCCATTCTTTGCTCTATTATGCCACTATGCTTGTGGGCGATAGCCAAACAATGACCTCTGAGGCAGCGGTGCTTGGAACGCCTGCCATTCGGTGCAACACATTTGCAGGAAAGATAACTTATTTAGAAGAAGAGGAGCATCAGTACGGCTTAACTTATGCTTTCTCGCCTTTGCAAGCCGACGAGATGTTGGCAAAAATTGATGAAATTTTGTCTGATAAAAACATTAAAAATCAATGGCAAAAAAAACGCCAAATAATGTTGAATGACAAAATTGATGTAACGGCTTTCTTTGTTTGGTTTGTCGAAAACTATCCCGAAAGCAAAAAAATAATGCAACAAACTCCCGATTATCAATATAATTTTAGATAAAAAATGAAGAAGTTAATACTTGTTGCCGGAGCGCGTCCAAATTTTATGAAAATTGCGCCATTGATGCACGCGCTAAAAGGCAATGTAAACATACAGCCGATATTGGTTCACACAGGGCAACATTACGATGTGAAAATGTCGGGACAATTTTTTGATGAACTGAACATTCCTCAGCCGGATATTAATTTGGAAGTGGGTTCGGCAAGTCACGCGGTGCAAACGGCGCGTATTATGGAAGGTTTTGAAAAAGTTTGTTTGGCTGAAAATCCCGATTGCATTTTGGTGGTGGGCGATGTGAACAGTACCGCTGCCTGTTCGTTGGTGGCAGCAAAATTGGGTGTTAAAATCATTCATTACGAAGCCGGATTGCGAAGCCGTGACCGTTCAATGCCGGAAGAGATAAATCGGCTTGTTACCGATGCTATTGCCGATGTTTTTATCACAACAAGCATCGACGCCGACGAAAATTTGCTGAACGAAGGCGTGGATAAATCGAAAATTTTTATGTTCGGCAATTTAATGATAGATTCGCTGGTGGAACAGATGCAGAAAGCACTCAATACCAATTTGTCATTTCCTTTGTTAAATAAAAATAAGACAATCGGATTGGGAGTAGATTTTTTTGAAAAACAATATGGTGTACTTACTTTTCACCGTCCCAACAATGTAGATAATGCGGCAAGTTTAGCAAAATTGGTGCAGTTGTGGGGCGAAATTTCGGAACAAATCCCGTTGATTTTTCCTGTTCATCCGCGCACTTACAAAAACATTCAAAACTTTGGCTTGCAGACAATTATAGATGGTTTTCCCCAACTGTTTTTCATCGAATCGCTTGGTTATCATCAATTTATTCATTTAGTAAGTAAATCGAAATTTGCCTTGACCGATTCGGGCGGCATTCAGGAAGAAACAACCTATATGAACATTCCTTGTTTGACTGTTCGTCCCAACACCGAGCGTCCGATTACGATATGGGAAGGCAGCAATAAATTGATAAAAACGGAAGAAATCGCGGTAGAAGTACAACAAATCCTATCAGGAAACGGAAAAACCGGCACAAATCCCAAGTTTTGGGACGGAAAAACAGCGGAAAGAATTGTTGATTTGATAGAAGAATTATGAATAAAATATGGGTAAAATATGGATAAAATCAATTTTAAAGATATAAAATTAATAATATGGGATTTAGATGATACGTTTTGGAATGGCACTATCACCGAAGGCGGCATAGTACCCATCGAAAAAAACATTGGTTTAATATCTGATTTGACCGATTGTGGCATTATTAATTCCATTTGTTCCAAAAATACATTTGAGGATTGTGCAAATAAATTGAAAGAACTCAAAATTTTCGATTTTTTTGTATTTCCATCAATTAATTGGGACAATAAAGGCAAACGCATTGCAGAGCAAATACAAACGATGTCGCTGCGTCCTGCCAATGTGCTTTTTATCGACGATAACAATGTGAATTTGCAAGAAGCAAAATATTATTCGGCAGACTTGCAGATTGCTTTGCCCGAAGTAATTGACGAATTGATAAGTTATGTGAAATCTATCGAAAAAACCGACAAGCAGCATAAACGTTTGCTGCAATATAAATTGTTGGAAGAAAAAAATATAGAAAAATCAAAATTCGATAACAATGATGAATTTTTATTTGCAAGTAATATTCAAGTCGAAATAAAGAACGATTGTTTGACTGAGTTAGGCAGGATACACGAATTGATAATACGGACAAATCAGTTGAATTTTACAAAAAACCGAATTTCCATAGAAGAATTGACCAAATTATTGACCGAATCCAATGTGCAATGTGGCTACATCACTGTCAGAGATAGATTTGGAGATTATGGTATTGTTGGTTTCTATGCATTGCGAGATAACTATTTGGAACACTTTGTGTTTTCGTGCAGGACGATGGGGCAGGGTGTAGAACAATATGTGTATGCACGATTGAATTTTCCCGATATTGAGATAGTTGGAGAAGTGCAAGCCAATTTGGAAAAAACAACGTTGCCTGCGTGGATTAATCAACAACAAGCAAATATTGTTTCGGAAATAGAGGAACAAAATGTAGCCGCCCAAGCTTGCAAAATATTGCTCAAAGGACCTTGCGATTTGTCGAAAACAAGCACCTACATCAAAGGAAATGATTTGTTTGCTTGCGAATTTACTTACGTTAATGAAAAAACGCACAATATCATAGAGGGTTATAACCATTCTGTCCATATTTTGGGACTGAAAGAATATTCGGCAACCGAAAAACAGGAAATTGTAGAAGATTGCATTTTTGTTGATGCTGCAATGTTGGAGGGAAGTTTTTTCTATGAAAAATATGATATTGTTTTTTTGAGTGCGCTGATAGAATCGGGATACGGCATTTACCGTAAAAAGGGAACTGACATTCGCGTAGCCTTTGGAGATTACAAATTTCCACTGACAGACAAAAATAATTGGCAAGATTACATAAGCGGAAAATTATATAATGGCAACAATAAATTTACGAAATCGTATTTAGAAACTTTTGCTCAAAAATATGAATTTGTAGGGCGCACAAGTCCCGACGAATATGTTTCGATATTGAAAAAAATGTTAGCATATTTGCCTTTTGATACAGTAATTTGTTTGATTTTGGGTGCAGAATACCATTATCCGAAATCTGATGATATTTCCCTGCATCATTCTTTGTTGAACCAAAAAGTTAGAGAATTGGCAATTACCGAAAGTAGGATTAAATATATTGATGTAGCCAAAATTGCGATAAAACAGAGTGATTTCACAGATTCTATCAATCATTTTTCGACCCGAATTTACTACGAAATGGCTCAAAAAATGACAGATGTAATCAATTCGGTTTCGCCCGACACAGTTAGGCAATATGCGAAATGGATGGTATATACCGACAAAATAATTATTGGCGTTCGCGCCGTGCTGAAAAAAATATTAAAGAATCCGGATAATCGTGCCTATAAATGGATTAAAAACGTCTATTCCGTACTCCGCAGAAAAAAGAAATAGGGAAATTTTCAATGAAATTTCAAATAAAAAATATGACAGAAGAACTTAACAATAACTACTATCGCGATATGCTTCGGCAAATTGTTGATGAGATAAAATCTACTCGACTTGTTGTTGCGCGTAGAATTAATTCGTCGATGATGCAGATGTATTGGAACATTGGCAAACGACTTTCCATTGATGGTTTGGAAAAAGGCTATGGCAGTAGTGTGGTCAAACGTTTGGCAATGGATTTGCAGCAGGAATTTCCCAA
>JAITXR010000002.1 GCA_031284665.1 Paludibacter sp. | reverse complement strand
TTTTTTTATAATTTTTTGCAAAAAACAAATTTGTTAATCCAAAAGTTTTATATTTGCATTTCAAAACTTTATTATTATGCTTCGCAAAATTCGTATTTCACTTGCAATTATTGCATCATTATTTATTACTCTTTTGTTCCTCGATTTTACGGGGACAATTCATTCTTTTTTAGGCTGGATGGCAAAAGTTCAGTTTGTGCCTGCTGTTCTGGCGGTTAATGCATTGATTATTACGGCATTAGTATTGCTAACCTTGGTGTTTGGGCGTATTTATTGTTCTGTGCTGTGTCCATTGGGAGTAATGCAAGATGTAGTTTCGTGGTTTTCGAAAAACCGTAAATCGAAACGAAAAAAACCTTTTAAGTACTCAAAACCAATTACTTGGCTGCGCTGGACATTTCTCGCCGTTTTTGTGCTGTTGATTTTTGCCGGTTTTACGCGCTTTGCCACTATTATTGAGCCTTATAGTGCGTTTGGGCGAATTGCCGAAAATCTATTTTCGCCGCTTTATCGCCTTGTAAATAATATTTTTGCACATTTTGCCGAACAGTGGGACAGTTACGCTTTTTACTCGTCGGCAGTATGGATAAAAAGTACCGAAGTTCTTGTGATTTCGGTTGCTACTCTGTTGATTGTTGGTTATTTAGCGTGGACAAAAGGGCGACTTTATTGTAATACTATTTGTCCGGTTGGCACAATTTTAGGTTTTGTTTCGCGGTTTTCGTTTTTTAAAATCAGTATTGACAAATCTGCCTGTAATCATTGTGGAACTTGTGCTCTAAAATGTAAATCGCAGTGTATCAACTCAAAAGAACAAAAAATTGATAGTAGTCGATGTGTTGCCTGTTACGATTGTTTGGATGCTTGCTCCAAAAAAGCATTATCGTACAAGTTTGCACCGTTTGCAAAATCGCAGAGTCAAAAGCCAAAAACTGTTGCTCCGATTACTGTTGATAAATCAAAACGTAGTTTTCTCACAATATCGGCATTAGTTGCCACAGCAACATTACTCAAAGCGCAGGAAAGTGCTGTGGATGGCGGTTTGGCGCAGATTGAAGGTAAAAAAATCCCTAAACGCCAAAAAGCATTATTGCCACCTAACGCCAAAAATCAAAAATCTTTCGATTTACATTGCACGGCTTGTCAACTTTGCATTTCGGTATGTCCGAACAAAGTATTGCGCCCATCGACCGACATTGCTCGCTTTATGCAGCCCGAAATGCAGTATGAGCGTGGCTTTTGCCGTCCGGAATGTACTCGTTGCAGCGATGTTTGCCCAACAAAAGCAATCGAAAAAATTACGGTTGAGCAAAAATCGAGTTTGAAAATTGGTACAGCCGTTTGGGTTCGTGAAAATTGTGTGGTAACTACCGACGAAGTGAATTGCGAAAACTGCGAGCGTCATTGTCCGGTTGGGGCGATAAGTCGAGTGCCGATTGACCCTGACAAACCGCGCGGATTAAAAATCCCTGTTGTTGATACTGAGAGCTGTATAGGTTGCGGTGGTTGCGAAAATCGCTGTCCGGGTCGCCCATTTGCTGCCATTTATGTTGAAGGAATTGAGCAGCAGAGATACATTTGATTTCTGAATTAAAGATTAAAAAGCAAAAAAAACAGACAAAAAAACTCATAAAATTTATGAAAGAACAAAAAAATATCAACCGCCGTTCGTTTCTCAAACTTTTCGGGGCAGGTGCAGTAGCCTCAACCGCTGCTTTTTACGGTTGCGACACAAAAAAATCGGAATTGCTCGACCAAAATGGTTTGCATACCGACGAAGTTCCGCTTGGCAAAATGACTTACCGCACAACTCCCACAAGTGGCGACAAAGTTTCGCTGCTTGGTTTCGGGATGATGCGCTTTCCTACCCGCCCAAAAGAAGGTACGAACGAGCAGGAAATAGACCAAGATGCTGTAAATAAATTAGTTGATTATGCGATAGAACACGGCGTAAACTATTTTGATACTTCGCCGCGCTATATTATGGGTATGAGCGAAGGCGCGACAGGAACGGCTCTCAAACGCCACCCGCGCGAAAAATATTTTGTTGCAACAAAACTTTCGAACTTCGATGCCGCATCGCAAACTCGCGCAGGCTCGATGAAAATGTATCACGATTCGTTTCGCGAATTGCAAGTGGATGTGATTGATTATTATCTACTTCACAGCATTGGTGGAGGCGGAATGGATGCGCTGAACAAACGTTTTATCGAAAACGGAATGTTAGATTTTCTGATAGAAGAACGAAAAAAAGGCAAAATTCGCAATCTCGGTTTTTCGTATCACGGCGATATTGAGGTCTATGATTATCTGCTTTCGCAACACGATAAATATCATTGGGATTTTGCTCAAATTCAGTTAAATTACGTTGATTGGGAAAATGCAACTGGCAGAAATAAAGATGCTGAATATCTTTATTCGGAACTTGCAAAGCGCAATATTCCTGCTGTAATAATGGAGCCTCTGCTTGGTGGGCGACTTGGCAAACTGCCGCAGCATTTATTCATGCAACTCAAAACTCGCCGCCCCGAAGATAGTGCAGCCTCTTGGGCTTTCCGTTTTGCAGGCACTCCTCCGTTGGTGCTTACTTCGCTGAGTGGAATGACGGTAATGGAGCATTTGCAGGACAATATCCGCGCATATTCGCCACTTGTGCCAATTTCTGACGAAGAGGACAAAATGCTCAAAGCGATTGCTGTCGATTATCTGAAATATCCACTTGTTTCCTGCACAGAATGTCAGTATTGTATGCCTTGTCCTTATGGCTTGAATATACCGGGCATTTTTGCTTTTTATAACAAAACGGTCAACGAAGGTACTATCCCTGCAAGTTCGCAAGATAAGAATTATCGTGCTACTCGCCGTCGTTTCCTTGTGCAATACGACCGCGCAGTGCCTACTTTACGCCAATCCGAACATTGTATTGCCTGCAACAAATGCCTCGAAAAATGTCCGCAACGTATCCGCATTCCACGCGAAATGCGACGAATTGATGAATTTGTTGAAACACTTAAACAAGGCAAAGAATTTGGAGTGGAAAGTGAGCAAGAAATTTAGGAATGTAGGAATTAATGTGCCAATTAACAATGTGCCAATAAACAATTAAGAAATTAAGAAATGTAGGAATTTAGGAATTAATGTGCCAATAAACAATATGCCAATGTGCCAATAAATAATTAAGAAATGAAGAAATTAAGAATAACGAAAAACACAACCACAATTCCGACTTTATAAACTTGATAACTTCTTTAACTTCCGTAACTTGATAACTTTATAAACTTCTTTAACTTCCCTAACTTCTTTAACTTCTTTAGCTTGATAACTTCTTTAGCTTGATAACTTCTTAACCTTCATATTCATTAACCATTGACCTTTAATCATTAACCATTATAAATGAAGCGTTTCCTCACAATTTTTCTGGTTTGCATCCCGATTATTTCGCTTGCACAAACCGGAACTCTATATACAACAGATAATTATTTGCTTTCGAGTAGTCTGATAAATGCCATTTATCAGGATAAGCGCGATTATGTTTGGATTGCCACTGAGGATGGGTTAAATCGCTTTGATGGCGTGCGTTTTGAAGCCTACAAAAATATTCAGAACGACAGCACAAGTATTGCCAATAATTATGTGCGTTCGCTTTTCGAAGATTCGCAAGGGCGATTTTGGATAGGATGTATCAATGCACTAAATTTATACGACCGAGTGTCGAACAGTTTTGCGAAAATTAAAGTTTACGACGGCAATAATCTCGCTAATCCGCATATTACAAAAATAATAGAATCCCGCAATCACGATATTTGGATGTCAACTTCAGGGCTTGGAGTTATTCGCTTGCGGAACGGCGAGAAAACTCCAAAAATCGAAACCGAACTGTCGGCTCGCCTTAACAGTCTGCATCTTACCGATATTTTTGAGGACAGCAAAGGCAGATTTTGGATTGCATCCGAATATAATGGTCTGAATTTATATAATCCTATAAACGACGCAGTTATGGTTTATCGGGAGCCTACAATTGGGAGCAATCAGATTTCGGTAATTGCCGAGGATAAGTATGGGCATTTGTTTGTAGGAACGCTCAACGGGCTTTTTCGTTTTAATGAGCAGAACAATAGTTTTGAAAAAATTGCGCACGTTACAGGTCAAAACCTTTCAATTCAGAGTATTATGTTCGACAATAATGAGCGTTTGCTTGCCGGAACGGATGGTGAGGGGGTGAAAATATATGCCGAAAGTTCCGGTTTATTGTACGACCGCGAAATGTTACAGACGGCTATCGATTTGTCGAAAATGAAAGTTCACGCTTTGATGCAGGACAGACAGGGGAATTTTTGGATGGGATTTTTTCAGAAAGGTGCATTTATTGAACAGGAAAATACAGGTCAATTCCGATATTTTGGGCGTAAGTCGTTCAACCGTAATATAATAGGTTCAAGTTGCGTATTGTCGCTCGCCAAAGACCAGAACGATAATTTGTGGATTGGAACTGATAACGATGGCGTTTATCGCGTGGGGAAAAACTCGGAAGCGAAACATTATTTGCCCACTTCGGCTAACGGGAAACTGCCAAATACGGTTTTTGCGATAGTGGCGGAAAAAAACGGCGATTTATGGCTTGGCTCGTATTTACAAGGTTTGGCGCTGCTCAATGCTCAAACAGAAAAATGTACTTATTTCCCGAATAATTTTGAACAGGCTAACGAAAATCCGGCATCAAACAAAATTATCTGCGTCATTGCCGATGATAATAACCAATTATGGATTGGAACTAACGGCGACGGAATTTATGTTTTTGACCTCACTACTCGGCAATTTGTGGAGCATTATTCCTCCGAATCGAAAAAAAATATTCCAAATAATTGGATAAATTGTATTTGTCGCGATGTGAATGGTAAAATTCTTTGTGGCTCGTATGGAGGTTATTTTCAATTAAATCCGCTGACAGGACAAATCGAAAAGCAAGTAGCAGCAGGCGTTTTGCCCGGAAATGTTGTTTACAGTATTTATCCGGCTCAAGATGGAAAACTGTGGATAGGAACTTCCGAAGGGCTTGCCTGCTATAATCCGACAACCGATACTGCCGTGAAATATACCATTAGCGATGGGCTGCCAAGTAATGTGATTTGCGCAATTCAAAGCGATGGCGCAGGCGATTTGTGGATTAGCACTCACTCGGGAATATCAAAAATGAATGTTGCCGAAAGCAGTTTTACAAATTATTATTCATTTGATGGTTTGCAGGGTAATGAATTTTCGATGGGCTCAGCCTGCAAATCGCTTGCCGGAGAGTTGTTTTTTGGCGGAACAGGCGGAGTTACCTCGTTCTTTCCGGCTCAAATCAACGACCGCAAATCTACTTCCAACGTTCAACTTACTAATCTTTTTCTTGCCGACAAACGGGTAATTTCAGGTCAAAAATCCAAAAACATAACAATTTTTAACGGTTTTATTGCCGATGCCGATACTATTCGTTTGGCTTATATCGACAATAATCCCGGATTTGAATTTTCGACTTTCGACTTTGGTTTTGCCGAAAAAATTCAATATCGTTATTTTCTCGAAGGTTTTAGTAATACTTGGATTACTACCGAGCGAGGCATCAATAGAATTAATTTTACCAATCTTAATTACGGCACTTACCGCCTGCACATTACCGCCACAGTAAATAACAACGCATCGACCGAAAAAATTATCACAATCATTATTGCCGCACCGCCTTATCTTTCGTTTTGGGCTAAATTATTGTATTTATCGATTTTAATTTTACTCTTTTCCGCAGTATTTTATTGGATAAAACGCCGCCGCGAAAATAAAAACGAGAGAATAAAACGCGAACACGAGCAACTGATTTCGGAGGCAAAACTCAAGTTCTTTATTAATATTGCGCACGAAATACGTACTCCTATGACACTTATTTCGGCACCTCTCGAACAGTTAATACGCGAAAATGAAAATCCGATTTTAGCAAAAAGTTACGCGCTAATGCAAAAAAATGTTCAGCGTATTTTACAACTGATAAATCAACTGATGGATGTGCGAAAAATCGACAAAGGTCAAATGCCGGTGCGCTATGCCGAAATTGAACTTGTGGCGTTTATCGACGATATTATGCAAACGTTTGGTTATCAAGCCGAAAAACAAAATATCCACTTTGTTTTTGAACATCAAGTGCCAAATATTAATGTTTGGATTGATGCAAATCATTTTGATAAAACGCTGTTTAACTTGCTTTCAAACGCTTTCAAATTTACGCCGCAAGATGGTGAAATAATTGTAAAACTGACCGTCGAAGCCGAGAATTTTTTAGTACAAGTGCTCGATACCGGACCGGGAATCGAAGAAAATAAAACAGAAAAGATTTTTGAGCGTTTTTATCAAATCGAAAATGTTGCCCAAAACCGAAATGGCACCGGAGTTGGATTAAATCTTGCTCGCTCGCTTGTGGAACTAATGCACGGAATGTTAACCGCCCAAAATCGAAACGACTGTAAAGGTAGTTGCTTTACTGTAACTTTGCCGCTTGGCAAGGCTTTTGTTAACAGCAATGAAATAGAAGATAATGTTAATTCTTTGTCGCAAGGCGAAATAATAAATGATGATAATCAACGATTTTTCCTTGATGTCAGAGAAAATATTGAATGGAGCAGCGAAAATAATCGTCCTAAATTTCGCCTAAAATCGCATTACAAAATAATGATTGTGGATGATGAGGAGGACATTCGTGGCTTTTTGGGCGAGCAACTTGCCGACCGTTACCGCTTAGCGTTTGCCGACAATGGTAAGGATGCGTATATGGATATATTAAAATCGCCTCCCGACCTTGTGTTGAGCGACGTGATGATGCCCGAAACCGACGGCATTACTCTTACTCGCAAGTTGAAACAAAATCCAAAAACAAAGCAAATTCCAATTATCCTGCTCTCGGCTAAGGCGGGCGATTACGATAAGGCTGAAGGATTTGAAACCGGCGCAGATGCTTATGTTTCAAAACCTTTCAATGTGGAATTGTTGAAAAAAATAATTGAAAATATGCTCGAAAATCGTGAGCGATTAAAAGAACGGGCAGCCGACAGCGAAGAAAATAAAGATTTGATTAAACCGGTAACTATTCGCCCTGCCGACCAGTTGCTTTACGAAAGAATTTGCAA
>JAITXR010000146.1 GCA_031284665.1 Paludibacter sp. | reverse complement strand
CGCCATAGGCTGTAACAAAGAAACAACAAAGGTGCGTTCCAAACAAGGAATGAGCCTTGCCGGAACGAGGGGAAATTAGTGGAGAATCTTTATTTAATAAACCGGTGAAATGAGTATATTGACATTTGTAATAAATAGAATATTTGTTTTCCAATATAAGATGGACAAAACAGATAAAACAGTTGCATTTTGGGTCGCTTTAGTTTGGGTTGCTTTATGGGTGCTTCTTCTTTTGGTTACTGTAATTTTATTGGTTTATGCGTTTAGAACAGACTACTTTAACTCTAAATTTGTGTATTATGTAGGATGGGTTAGCATAACTTTTATGGTATTCCGTTTTGGTTATAAAAGAAAAAATATTATAATGAGCAGAAAAAAGAAAGTGCCACTTTGGAAAGATTTGGCAATCATACTTTTTTTTATTTTTAATATTTTTGTGTTAATATATTGTATGGGCGTTAACCGTGAAAAAATATATGCCGAGCGCAAGATAAAATTTCCTATAGAACAGCCCATAAAGCAAAATTCTTTGGAAAATAGAATACGAGATTGGTGGAATAATAGATGAAACTAATAAATATCCTATATCTCGTATTCCGACAATGGCTCCGCCTTGTCGGGGGTATGGGAGCAGGTTGTACCTGCACAATGCTGTTTGTTACACGCAGGTAGAACCTGCTCGGATAGTTCAGGCAAGGTATGAACCTTACCTGAACGAGGGAAAATTCGCTTATGAAACGATTTCCGGAGATACTCTATTTGATAAACCTGTTAAATAATTATGAGCATGAAAACATACTATTATTTCCTATTTAGAATTTACAAGTATTATAAAGACAAGGAAAACGATACTGAATGGCAAGCGTTGTTTGGTGTGACGGCAGTAAGTTCAACTGTTATAGGGTTCTTGATAATGTCGTTTTATGCTGTATTGACATATTTTGATGTTATTCCTATGTTTTTTACAGAATATAATATATTAATCTTGGCTGTATTGATAATGTTACTCAATTATAGGCTGTTCATAAAGAATAAAAAATTTCTTAATTTTGGATTTATAAAAAGCAAAAAAGGAACAATAACGATTACATTAGTAATTATTGCTATTGGGATACAGTTTGTTATAATCGCAAATCTTAATCGCCAAAAAATATTTTCCAATCGTAAAGCAAAATATTCAACCGAACAGCCCATAAAGCAAAATTCTTTGGAAAGCAAGTTGCGTGATTGGTGGAATAATTGATAATTCTCCCCACGCGCCGATTTGCAATTGGAGTGTTGGTAAATATCTGATTATTAGTGTTATGCAGGCGCGAATTGCAAACTTGCAAAACGGCGCACAAACAATCAATGGCGGAACACGCAAGCACTATCCGCATCTTATCATATTAATCACCAAAATCATATTAAAATCATAGTTCAGACAAGCCCGCAATGACGGGCTGCGCTTGCTGTCCCACCCCGTGTCCCTTTTCGTGGGCTTTTCTTTCATTGTTTTTTTATTGATTTGCATTGTGAAATTATTATTTTTTGTGATAATTACAAATAAATTAGTATAATTTTTTAAAATCTCAATTATATCACTTATCTTTGCACCTTAATTTTTATACAATAATACTATGGGCTGCAAGGTAAAAAAAACTAAAAATTACATCGCTATTTTTCCCTCGGCATTTATCGCCTTACTTTTTGTTTTCTCTCCACTAAACGCGCAATTCCAATTATCAAATCCATCGTTCGAAACATTTGAAACGGGATTTAATAGCGTAGGACAGCAACCAACAGGCTGGAAAGGGTCGAATGTGAGCCAATCTGCGCCTATTGTCGGTACAATAACCAAGCAGTTGGTAAATTCCGAAACGGCAGGGCGTAGCGGAAATTGTGTTTATTTGCACAACGAAGATGTTGGTGTTCAGGGAATTGCAATGGCACCCGCGCCTGCTTTTATTGCGCTTGGTACGCCTTGGAATCAAATATCGGGTACTGATGCAAATTCTGCAATCGGGGGTTGTACGGGCGGTTTGGCTTTTACGCATCGCCCTGATACTGTGGCAATTTGGGTAAAACGCACATATTCCAACGCCGAATCTGCGCACGTTATGTTATATCTTTGGTCGGGCACTTCGCAAGGTGCGTCGTATCGCAACAAAGGCGGAAATTGTTCAAGTTCGTCAAGAACAAATGACGAAACGGATATTCGCGCTACAAATTCCTGTTCCACCACACAATTGGCAAATCTTATCGGGCAAGGCGAATGGACTTCAAATCAGCAAATTAACGATTGGACTTTGGTGAAATTTCCGATAAATTACAATAATAATTCTATTCCCGAAAATGTAAATGTGATTATTTCGGCGGCAAATTATCCTTGCGAGGGCTGCGCAAGTTCGATTAAAGCAGGCTCAAAACTTTGGGCTGACGATATAAGTTTGATTTATTCGTCAAAAGCAGAATTTATAAAGGTAAATAATCGTAATATTGCCGATTTTGACCCAAATATTTTGGAATATACACATTCTTTGGGAACAAATGCTACTACAATTCCGCCGATTAGTGTTTTTCGCAATGGCAGAGAACTTTTGGGTGCGGAAATTACGATTAATTACGGGACTATTGGCGGCGCACCTACAATTATTACTATTAATGCCGAAGATGGCAGCAGTTCAACAACTTACACCGTACATTTTGTCAATCAACTTTCGATAAATCCGCGTCCCGAAACAATCAAAATAAACGGAACGCCGATACAGGGTTTCAACGGATATGTAACTTCCTACGATGTGGCTTTGCCTTATGGCACAACGACTTGTCCTGAAATTGCTGTGGAAATTGCCGAAGACGGACAGACTTTTGTGGTTAATAACTGCACAAGCGTTCCGGGTGGTGCAACAGTAACGGTAACTGCGCCAAACACCGCATATTCAACAACTTACACGTTAAATTTTACGGTAGCGCAACTCAACGACAACAAACTGCAAAATATATTGATAAATGGCGAGCCGATACCTAATTTCAACCCTTCAACCAATAGTTATACCGTAGAATTGCCGCTTGGCACAACAGTTGCGCCAACAATTACGCCCGTTTCGGCGTACCCAACAGGTGCGCAAACAATTCTACTTACCGACAACGGACTCGCAAGCCCTTCGACAATTCTTGTTTCGTCGCCCGCCGCTACCGCAAGTCGCACATACAAAATCACTTACGTTATCACAATGTCTTCAAATACTTCGTTGCAAGACATAAAAATCGGAGGCGTTTCGATAGACAATTTCAATTCGCAGACATATAATTACAGTTACGTTTTGCCGCGCGGCACAACTATTTTGCCTGCTATCACTTGGACAAAAGGTGAAGCAAATCAAACAGTTACGGCAACTTATAACGGCGTAAATGGCGAAACTCGACTTGTGGTTACGGCGCAAAACGGTAGTTCTGTTCAGATTTACAGAATTGCTTTTTCGGTGGCACGTTC
>JAITXR010000370.1 GCA_031284665.1 Paludibacter sp. | reverse complement strand
ATGTTTTTCAATTCTTTAACTTTTGCCATTTTTCTATCAATCGTTTTTTTGCTCTATTGGCTTGTGTTTCAGCGAAAAATGCAACTGCAAAATATCTTTGTAGTTGTGGCAAGTTATGTGTTCTATGGCTGGTGGGATTGGCGTTTTTTGCTGCTCATTATTTTTACTACATTGTGCAGTTATGCAAGCGGATTGCTTACTAAAAAATATGCCACTTTGCCAAAAAATGGAATATCTAAAGCAAAATTTGTTTTAATTACAAATATTGTTTTAAACCTCGCCATTCTTGGAATTTTCAAATATTACAACTTTTTTGTCGAAAGTTTTGTGGATTTATTTGCGGCTTTTGGTGCAAATTTACAATCTAAAACGCTGAATATCATACTGCCGGTGGGAATTTCGTTTTACACTTTTCAGGCGTTAAGTTATTCAATCGATGTTTATAAAAAGAAAATTGAGCCTACGCGCGATTTGGTAGCATTTAGTGCATATATCAGTTTTTTTCCGCTACTTGTTGCCGGTCCTATCGAGCGAGCAACAAACTTGTTGCCGCAATTTCTGAAACCTCGCTCGTTCGACTACCAGCAGGCTACCGATGGTTTGCGACAAATACTTTGGGGCTTGTTCAAAAAAATTGTGATTGCCGATAATTGCGCTACTTATGTGAATGAAGTTTTCAATATGTACGAATTTCATACCGGCAGCACTTTGTTGTTAGCATTGATTTTCTTTGCTTTCCAACTTTACGGCGACTTTTCGGGTTATTCGGACATTGCAATCGGCGTATCGCGACTTTTTGGCATCAATGCGATGCGAAATTTTAACTATCCGTATTTTGCCAATTCTTTTGCCGATTACTGGAAACGTAACCATATCTCGCTCACTACTTGGTTTATGGACTATGTGTATTACCCTATGCTCGGCAAATCGGACAAACTCCGATATTGGAATTTGTGTATGATTTTTACATTTTTGCTAAGCGGATTATGGCACGGAGCAGCATATACATTTATTTTGTGGGGGTTATATCAGGGGGTTTTTATTGTAATTTCGACAAATATTGCCAAACGGCGGAAAAAAATTGAAAAAAAATTACATCTTAAAGATAATTTTCTGTATCAATTTGTGCCAATGGGTATTACCTTTGCTATTGTTTGTGTTGGTTTAGTGTTTTTTCGTGCACCATCTATTAGCGTGGCGTTCAATTACTTAAGCATTATTTTCAGCAAATCGCTTTTTGCAACTACATTCGATTTGTATTATTTTGGAAAATTATACGAAGTTTTGCTAATTATTTTTATGCTCGCGCTTGAGTGGTTTCAGCGCAAGCAGCAGCATGGGCTGGCAGCAGTTGGATTGCTGAAAAACAAATATTTACGTTGGCTAATGTATTATGTAGTAGCATTTTTGATTTTGGAATTTACGCCAAACACGCAACAAGCATTTATTTATTTTCAATTTTAACAACTATGAAAAATAATTTCAAGCATATTTATATGGATAAAGCAATTAACACATTATCAATTCGGGGGTCAGTGTCCCCCGAATTGCAACCAAATGTTTGTCTCAAAATTTTTAGTTAATTTGCCCGAAAAACAAGTTTTGGAAGAATTTATAAAAAACGAATTAGAAAACCAATGAAACATTCAAAAAAAACACTAACCACACAAATCACACAAACAAATATAGAAAAATGTTCGTGAAGTTTGCGAGGTTTATGGTAAAATAAAAATAAGTAGATGAAAAAAATTATTATAAAATTTATACTCGCAGTCGTAATTCCGGGAATATTTTTATTGACGATATATATTATTATTGACCCTTTTTGCGTGTTACGTTCTTATTCGCCCGATTATTATTCAAACACCGCCCGCGAACATGTAAGCACCGAAATGTTTATATATAACAATCCTAAATATAAGTTCAATTCGTTCATTTTCGGAAGTTCGCGCTGCTGTTTTGTAAATTCATACGTTTGGAAAGATTTGCTCGAAAAAAACACTTCGCAAACCGATACTATTTCGCAGTTTGTGTTTCAGGGATGGATTGAAGATTTGGTCGGCATTCACCAGAAAATGCAATTCTTGGAGCGAAATAATGTGCTATGTAACAACGCTTTGATATTAATTGATGTTCCCTCGTCGTTCGACACCACTTTAAATTCGGTAAAAATCCAAAAGCATTATCTTCTGTCAGGAATGCCAAAATGGAAATATCAACTATCATTTGTACAACGCTCTATTCTAAAACCTTACGCAACAATTTTAAAGGTAAAAAGGAGCAGCAATTTAGACACTATTACCAACGATTGGCGAAAAGACAACCGCCTTTCGCTCGAACGCCCACCACGCCGTACAGAGCAAGATGCCGACCGTTTTTTAGTACGCCGCCCCGATACCGAAGAAATCAGCAAACCACTAATCACTCCGAATTTCGAAGCAATTTTCAGAGATATGAAACGCTTTTTTGATGTTCACCACACAAATTACCGTCTGGTTATAACTCCAACTTACTACAAAATTCGGATAAATCCTGCCGATTGGAAACTGCTTTGCGATATTTTTGGCAGCGAAAATATTTTCGATTATTCGGGAAACAGCCGTTGGGCGAACGATATGTATAATTTTGATGATGTTTTGCATTTTGACCATCCGGTGGGATGGGATATTCTGCACGATATTTACGACAAAAAAGATAGTATAAATGCAATTAACGAATAGATAATCAACAAATTAAAAATTAATAAAACAATGGAACTCAGTCAATTTATTCAAGATTTCGCATCGTGTTTTGAGGACACGGATGCAAGTGAATTTACCGCCACAACAACTTTTAAGGATTTGGACGAATGGGATTCGCTCACCACACTCGCCATTATCGGAATGTGCAATAAAAAATACGCTACAAAAGTTACCGGCGCCGAAATACGCGAATCGGCAACAATCCAAGATGTGTATAACTTGCTAACAACCAAGCAGTAATAATATGTACAACCCATTTTCGTTGCAGGGAAAAACGGTTTTGGTTACAGGCGCATCGTCGGGCATTGGTCGGGCGGTGGCTGTGGAATGTGCCAAAATGGGCGCAAATGTCGTTATCACAGGTCGAAATACCGAGCGACTGAACGAAACTTTTCTTGCACTTGCAGCAGGCGAACATTTGCAAATAGTTGCCGATATTACTACCGAATCGGGCATAAATTCGTTGGTCGAAAATCTTCCGAAACTTGACGGCTGCGTTAACAATGCAGGTATTGCTCAGCCTTTGCTGGTACAACAGATTGAAAAACAGGATATTAACGAAGTATTTGATATTAATACTTTTGCGCCGATTGTGTTAACACAAAAACTGTTGTCGAACAAAAAACTGAATAAAAAAGCCTCGTTGGTTTTCACAAGTTCAATTTCGGGCGTATATTGTTCTGCCATAGGCGGCTCACTGTATTCAGCCTCAAAAGCGGCAATTAATGGCTTTATCAAAGGTGCTGCGCTTGATTTGGCAGGGCGCGAAATTCGTGTAAACAGCGTAAATCCCGGATTGATTGCCACAAATATCTTTTCGGAAGGCACTGTTACAGCCGAACAACTTGACGAGGAGATTAAACGTTATCCGCTTCGCCGTTTTGGCAAGCCCGAAGAAGTTGCATACGCGGTAATCTACTTGTTGTCCGCTGCTTCGGAATGGGTAACGGGAACAAATCTGAAAATCGACGGTGGATTTACCTTGTTGTAAACAAAAAACTTTATTTTTATGCAAGTAGATACACAAAAATGTGTATCTTTGTGCGTAAAATAAAGTAAATTTATAAAATGACAAATTATTTAGAAAATATTTACCGGCTAAAAATCGTTCAAAAAAGCGATATTGTGTCTCTTGTAGGTAACGAAAATGCGGCAAAAGAATTGCTGCGACGTTTCAAAAAGCAAGGTTTGCTCGCTCAAATTAAACGTGATATGTACGTTGCTAACGATTTGGCAACTAAAACGGCTATTGCCTCGAAGTTCGAAATTGGTAGCCAAATTAATTCAACTGCTTTCCTGTCGCACCACGCCGCTTTGGAATATCACGGTTTGGCAAATCAGGTGTTTTACGAAATGCAAATTTCTTCTAAGCAAAAATTCAAACAGTTTGATTTTGAAGGAATTACTTATCTATTTCATTTGTCGAAAACAGATGTCGGCGTGGTTGCTCCGCCTTACGATTCATTTGTCAGGGTAACGAATTTGGAACGCACGGTTGTGGATTGTATCAACAGAATTGATTTGTGCGGCGGTTTGGAAGAATTGATAGTGAGTTTTGCGTTGCTAACAATTATAAATGAGCAAAAAATTTTGGATTATTTAGATGCTTTCGATAAACAGGCTTTGTACCAAAAAGCAGGTTTTATACTTTCCTACTTTCAAGATACAATGAAATTGAGCGACAGTTTTTTTGCATATTGTCAAACGAAAATTGGTAAAAGTACACGCTATCTAACTGACAGTCAAGAATCAAATGTTTATTTCAAAGAATGGCGTTTAGTTGCACCCAAAAATATTTTGTCGTATTTAGAACAGGGAGGAGGCGAATATGTATAATTACAACAAAACGGAATTACAACACATTGCCAACGAAACAGATTTTCTCCGCGATAATTTGGAAAAAGTGTTTCG
>JAITXR010000331.1 GCA_031284665.1 Paludibacter sp. | reverse complement strand
TATTGGAAATTTGAAAATAAAATAGTAATTTTGCATCCATTTCTCAGCAAAAACTATTAAATAACAATATATCATGAATATTACCGACCGCTTTTTTAAGTATGTAAGTTTTACAACCACATCCGACGAAAACACATCTATGACCCCAAGTACACCGGGGCAAATGATTTTTGCCAAATTTCTTGCCGAAGAGTTCAAACAAATTGGTTTACAGCAAGTTGAACTCGACCATAATGGCTACATAATGGCTACATTACCTGCAAATTCAACAAAAAAAATCCCAACTATCGGCTTTATTGCTCATTTAGATACAAGCCCCGATATGAGCGGAAAAAATGTAAAACCCAGAATTATAAACAATTACAATGGCGAAGATATTTTGCTGAATGCCGAAAAACTTATTGTACTCGACACCGACACTTATCCTGAAATACTGCAATATAAAGGTCAAGATATTATTGTAACCGACGGCACAACACTGCTCGGCGCTGACGATAAGGCGGGCATTGCAGCCATAGTTACAGCAATGGAATATCTGCTGGCGCATCCGCAAATCGAACACGGCACAATTCGCATTGGAATTACTCCCGACGAAGAAATCGGTCAAGGTGCTGACCATTTCGACGTTCAAAAATTTGCGGCGCAATGGGCTTACACAATCGATGGTGGTGAAATTGGCGAATTAGAATACGAAAATTTTAACGCCGCAGGTGCCAAAGTGCATTTCAAGGGCATTAATGTTCATCCCGGATATGCCAAGCACAAAATGGTTAACTCTATGCGCATTGCAAATCAGTTCATTACGATGTTGCCTCGCCACGAAGCACCGGAACATACCGAAGGTTACGAAGGTTTTTATCATTTGACGGCGATTAGCGGCGATGTTGAAAAAACTACTCTCTCGTACATTATCCGCGACCACGACCGCGACCGCTTTGAACGCCGAAAAAAGGAAATGCAACATATTGTAAACAAGATAAATGAAGAATTTGGCGACGACACTGCAATTCTCGAACTCAAAGACCAATACTACAATATGCGTGAAAAAATTGAGCAGGTAATGCATATTATCGACCTTGCCACAGAGGCGATGGAACAGTCGGGAGTGGAGCCAAAAGTAAAACCAATACGCGGAGGTACAGATGGTGCACGGCTCTCGTTCGAAGGTTTGCCATGCCCAAATATCTTTGCCGGAGGACATAATTTTCATTCCCGTTTCGAATATTTACCTGTAAAATCGATGGAAAAAGCGATGGAAACAATTGTGAAAATCACAGAAATTATCGCAAAAAAATAACAAGCGCAATGATAATTCTCAATATCGAAACCGCACTTACTACTTGCTCGGTGGCATTGAGCAAAGATAATAATTGCATTTTTTATAAAGAAAATTCTCAAGGAATGAATCATGCTGCGCTATTAAGCGTGTTTATACAAGAGGCTATCGATTTTCTAAAAACAACACAAGAAAAAATTAGCGCAGTGGCAGTCAGCAGTGGACCGGGGTCGTACACAGGGCTGAGAATTGGAGTTTCGACGGCAAAAGGGTTGTGCTATGCACTTGATATTCCGTTAATTGCAGTAAATACACTTGAAATTATTGCAAAAAAAGTAATCGATAATTCTAACTATACGGAAAATATCCTGTTTTGTCCAATGATAGATGCTCGGCGAATGGAAGTTTATACTGCGCTGTTCAGCAGGCAATTAGATTACATTGAGCCAATAAGTTCAACGATAATAGACGAAAATTCGTTTTCGGAAATTTTAGAAACACGCAAAATCGTTTTTTTTGGCAATGGAGCGGCAAAATGCAAGGACATAATAAGCAACGAAAATGCTGTATTTATTGATGGAATTGATGCATGTGCCGAAAAAATGATTTATTTTTCACAAAAAGCATTTGAGCAGAAAAAATTTGAAGATGTGGCTTATTTTGAGCCATTTTATTTGAAAGAATTTCAGGCTACAATTCCTAAAAATAAAGTTATTGCGCCGCAAAATGCTGATAAACAATAACATTTTCGTATCCTTCGGAATACTTTAACCAGTTTTTCAGAATTGCATTGTCGGTATATCCTGCTTTTTCGAGCATACGTCGGCTTGCAGTATTATTTTCGGGAACAAAACAATATATTTGATTGATTTTCAGGAATTTGAAAACATATTCCTCTGCTAATTCTATTGCTTGAATTGAAAACGATTTTTTCTGACATTCAGGTACAATAAATACTCCTAACGATATGCGACTGTTGTGAATATCAAAATCAAACAAATCGATTGTTCCTATTGTTTGCCGGTTTTCCACAGTGTCAATCATAAGCCGAAGTTGAAGTTTTGCGTAAATATCCTCCTGCCCTACGGTGGCGATGTACTGTTTGAGTTCAAAGCGCGAATATGGCTGTCGGGTAACGCCCACATTCCACAATTCGCCACGATTTTCCCAATCATATAGATATTTGAGGTCTTCCGGCTCAACGGCACGCAACTGTATATTTTCGTTATTAAACATTGACAAAACAAATTATTTTCCAAAAATACGGTTGAACATTCCTTTTTTATTCTTTATAGCATATTGAGCATCATAATCCGACACGGCAGGCGGGTCAAAGTAATTACCGGACTTAATCATTTGATAAATCACGCCCCAGTCGGGCAATCCGCCCAAGTTACGGTCGTCAATAAACAAATCAACATCAAGTTTGCGGGTGTTCATTTCGTCGGGCACTTCAATATCATCGGGGAAATTACTGTTTACGGCATAAAATTCCAAGCCTCGACTGCGACAAAATTCCACAGCCTCGTTGAGCAACGCACCCTCGCGAACGCTCCACAAAATCAAAATTGCACTAAACTCTTCTTGCAGTTTTTTTAGTGTCTCGATAGCAAAGGGAATTTCCCTGCCTATTTCGGGATAACGGTGGTACACGATTGTCCCATCAAAATCAACGGCAATTTTTAACATAGTAGTATTATTGGTTTTTTAGTGGATAGTTGAGAGTGAAAAAAAGTTGTAAAGTTATGTGAATCAATAGTTTGCAAATTTACTGATTTTTTGTGCCGCTGGTTGGTTTTGTACTATTATTTCTACCAATATTTAGTCCATAACGGGACTGTCTATTTATCTTTTACATAGCACTTCTTTAATTCCTAAATTCCTAAATTTTCCTGTTGTTCTTCGTCTAAATTGTCGAGTTCAATTTGCATTTTAGTAATACTTGGTTTGCAAAAAAATAGAACTACAGCCGAAATTGCTGCACAAAAGAGCAATGATTGCCGATTTAACACATAAAAAAAGAATACTCCAAGCAACAATCCTATTCCTATAACTACAATTTTGAGGATTGAGTATTTTTTGTATTGAGAAAATTTAAATTGTTCATCGTCGATTTTAGCCAATTTTTTACAAGTACGATTGAAAAATGACAAGAGTAAAGGTATTGGTGCAATTATTACAATATATAAAATTGTTTGTAAAGTGATGCCTATTTGGCTCTGATAATCAATAGTATATCCATTTTTCAGCAGCCAATATCCCGACAACGCAACCACAAAAACTAAAACAAAAAATGTATAATATACTAATTTGAGTTGAGATATTATTTTTTGCATAAATAGAGAATCGTTAACTTAATTTAAGAGTATTAATTATTCTCCCAGCATTCGGGCGGCATAATATAAGTGCAAGTGCGTCAAGGGCAACGGCTGCCAATATTAGTTGCGAACTCCACATTATGAAATACATTGCAGCACAGACCATTAACGCTATGCCAAGCAAAGTAATGCGAAGTAATGCGATTTTTCGATATTTGCGTAATCGAATCGAATCACCGTATTTATTTCTCCAATAAATAGGACATATAAGCACCAATAAATAAGTTGTAATTATAATTAATACAACTATTATCGGCAAAGCATATTCCAAAATCTGTCCTATTCCGAAGGCTATAGGCAAGTTTATTTCTAAACTTATTAAAAAATAGCCAAGAGCCGCAGAGGCAATGCCAAGTACAATAAAAAAATAGTAATACAAGTTTAAGTCAAAAAGAAGTCGTTTCATTTTGTCGTTTTTTTTATTTAGTTTTATAATTAACTCTATTGATAATCGACTGTCCAAGCGTGATTTCATCGGCATATTCGAGGGCATCGCCTACTGCCACACCACGAGCGATTGTAGTAACCGCAATTCCATACTCCGAAATTTTGCGATAAATATAGAAAGCCGTTGTATCGCCTTCCATTGTAGCACTAAAAGCAAGAATTATTTCTGTAATTTGCCCACTTTTTAATCTTTGAATCAAACTTTCGATTTCCAAATCCGAGGGACCAATTCCTTCGATTGGAGAAATCACACCACCCAAAACGTGATATAAACCCCTATATTGCTGAGTATTTTCGATTGATATTACATCTTTTATACTTTCGACTACACATAGCGTTTGGCTATCGCGTTGTTTATTTGAGCAAATTTCGCAAACTTCAACGTCCGAAATATTATGACAAATATGACAGTATGTAATATTTTTTCGTAAATCAATCAGCGCATTGCCAAGAATTTCAACATCGTTTTCGCTTTGTCGCAACAGATGTAAAACCAGACGCAGTGCTGTTTTACGCCCTATACTTGGCATTTTCGAGAGTTCACTGACAGCCGTTTCGAGCAATTCGGAAGAAAATACTTGCTTATTCAAATTCGAGTAAAATTTTTATTAATTCTTGTTGCAAAAATAAGTAATTTTATTGTTATCTCAACGTTTTTCGCAATTTTAAATAAAAAAACAACCATTGTTAACATACGCTATTTTATTCGTAACGGATGATTTGAGCCGGATAAATTTTTGTGATTACATAAGATGGGAAAAGCATCATTATAAACGATACAATAAAAGTTCCAAGATTTAACAGGCTAATAAACAACCAATTAAACGCAATAGGAACTGTTACCACGTAATACGATTCGGGGTCGAACATCGGAATAATATTGGTATAATATTGTATTGCACATATCGCAAGACCAATAATATTACCCCATAACATCCCTTTTAATGTCAAAAAAAGTGCATTGTAAATAAATATTTTTCGTACCAAACGATTTGTTGCGCCGAGCGATTTTATAATTCCTATAAGTTGAGTGCGCTCCAAAACCAAAATCAGCAAGCCCGAAACCATAGTAAAACCTGCAACAGCAAGCAATAAACCGAGAATTATCCACACATTGAGGTCGAGCAAATCGAGCCACGCAAAAATTTGCGGATTTATATCCCTTATTGTTTGTACATAATACTGCGCTGCAATTTCAGGCTCGGAGACAACTGCCATTCGGATTTGAAATGCAAGTTCGTCCATCCTTTCAAAATCGTGAATAAGGATTTCAATGCCGCTGTATTCGTTTCTATCCCAAGCGTTAAGTGTCTGAATATGACGAATATCTGTAAGTAAAAACAGTTTGTCGTACTCAACAAAATTTGTAGAATAAATTCCGCTAATCACAAATTTTCGCGCTTTTACCTGTTCGCTGATAAAATAGGTAAAAAAACTATCGCCTAATTTGAGTTCGAGCAAATTAGCAAGATATTTTGAGATAATAATCCGGTTTTGAAGCGAGTCGGCATTTGCATTTGGCAATTCACCTTCGAGCAAACTATTCCGAAAAAACGACCAGTCGAAATCGCTTTCAACGCCTTTTAGCACTATGCCCTGAAACGCATTGTCAGTTTTTACAAGTCCGGGATTTGTGGCAAAAAATTCAACTTTTTTTACTCCGTCGATTTTACGTATTTTATCAATAAACGCGGAATCGAAAGTGATTGGAAGTGTTTCGTAATTATTAGTATTCTGACGGCTAACTATTTGAATATGACCGCCAAAACCGATTGCTTTATTGCGTACTTCGCGCTTAAATCCCAACACTACGGCTACGGTAATAATCATTACCGCCATCCCAAGTGCCACACCAAAAGTGGCAATGCGAATAGCCGGTCGCGAGACATTTTTTTTGTCGGATTGAAAATGAATGCGTTTTGCAATAAAATATTCAACACTCATCGGCGAAAGTAATTTACGGTTTTTCAACTATCCAATAACGGCTTCTACGTCTTTATTTCGTATTCTGATATACACTTTTGTTCCTGCTTTTGAAAAATCAACTTTTACATAACCCATACCAATACCACTTTTTGTGCCGGGCAAAATTCCACCGGAAGTAACATTGCCAATGATATTGCCTTGATTATCAACAATTTCGTAACCATGACGCGGAATAGCGCGCTCTTCGATACGAAATTTTATCAAACGCCGAGTTACGCCTTCGATATTTTGTTTCCAAAGTCTGTCGCGGTCGATAAAATTTTTGCCGTCAGGGAACTTCGTAATCCAGCCCAATCCAGCCTCAATAGGCGATGTGGTATCGTCAATATCATTTCCATAAAGACAAAAACCCTTTTCAAGTCTGAGGGTATCGCGTGCTCCAAGTCCCACAGGCTTAATGCCTTCGCTCTTTCCGGCATCAAAAATTGCATTCCAAATTTGCACTCCATATTGCGGATAAAAATACAGTTCAAACCCACCCGCACCGGTATAACCTGTGTTTGAGATAATTACGTTGTCAACTTGCGCAAAACGACCTGTTGTAAACGAATAATAAGGAATGTCCGTAAGATTTACATCTGTAAGTTTTTGTAAAATCTGAGTGGCAAGTGGACCTTGAACGGCAAGTTGCGCCATACGGTCGGAGGCATTTTCGAGTTCCACTTCGTCGCGATTATTGGCAACGCACCACGCCCAATCTTTGTCAATATTTGCAGCATTTACCACGAGTAAATATTTTTCGCTTTCGTAGCGATAAACCAGCAAGTCGTCAACAATTCCGCCTTTGCCATTGGGAAAACAAGTGTATTGCACTTTGCCTACCGTGAGGCGCGACACGTCGTTTGTAGTAATGCGTTGCAAAAAGGCAAGAGCCGCAGCCCCTTTAACCCAAAATTCGCCCATATGCGACACATCGAAAACCCCGGCGGCATTGCGTACTGTTAAATGTTCGTCAATAATTCCGTTGTATTCTATTGGCATATTATAGCCTGCAAATTCGTGCATTTTTGCGCCAAGCGCAATGTGAATGTCTGTAAATGGTGTTGTTTTCATTTAGAATGTAGATTATATATTTATTGATTTTATTTTATATTGTTTTTTGCTTTTGCCCCGAGCTTCACTCGGGGTTATTCACAGTCAACTACTCCGTAGTTGCCGCATTACATACGTTCATCACTGTTCTTTGTGCCTTCGTGTTCAAAAAATGTTTTTTTCTGGATTGCTTCGGAAATACCTCGCAATGACGGGAATAACAAGTTCAGCCCGTCATTGCAAGGAACGAAGCAATCCAGAATAGAATTATTTGTCATTCAGTTGATTACTGCCCGCTCAAACTCCTCAAACCATTCAAACCCTTCAAACTTCCCTTGATAAAAATTTATTTATAGCGTCGATATATGCTTCTACTGAGGCAGTTACAATATCGGTATTTGCGCCAAAACCGTAAAAAAGTCGTCCTTCGTATTCAACTTGCATGTGAACTTTTCCGGTATCGTCGCTGCCACGATTCATCGATTGTATTGTAAATTCGTGCAGTAACATTTTCTTTTGCACAATCGTTTTAAGTGCCTTTATTGCAGCATCAACAGGTCCATTACCTTGCGCTGATGCCTCGTATGTTTTCCCTTCGAGCGCGAGGCGAATTGTAGCCGAGGGAGTAATCCCAAGTCCCGAAGTAGCCTGTAAATACTCTAATTTTAATGATTTTATAGATGTATTTTTTTGTCGAGCGAGAATCAAAATATCTTCGTCGAGCACAACACGTTTTTTGTCGGCAAGAACTAAAAAATCCTGATAAATCGTATCTAATTGTTCTGCATCAATTTCCACTCCAAGCAAATTCAGCCGATGTTTTAACGCTGCGTGTCCGCTACGGGCAGTCAGCAAAATGGTATCTGTATCAATTCCAACATCTTTTGGGTTAATTATTTGATAACTGTGTGGATTTTTCAAAATTCCATCCTGATGAATTCCCGACGAATGAGTAAAGGCATTTCGCCCTACAATAGCCTTGTTTGGCTGTATCGGCATATTCATAAGATTTGAGACCAGACGACTTGCAGCGGCAATTTTTCGGGTATCAATCCCTGTATCAATCGCAAGTTCGCCATGACATTTGAGGAGCATCACAATTTCTTCGAGCGCGGCGTTTCCTGCTCTTTCGCCAATTCCATTTATAGTAACGTCAATTTGTCGCGCACCGTTCGCTATTCCTGCCAAAGTGTTGGCTGTGGCAAGTCCGAGGTCGTTATGGCAATGAGTTGACACTATCGCCTTATGGATATTTGGCACGTTGTTAAATAAATAACTGATTTTTTCGCCGTATTGCTGTGGAAGACAATAGCCTGTGGTATCGGGGATATTCACCACTGTTGCACCTGCTTTAATAACTGCCTCGACCACGATTGCCAAAAATTCATTATCTGTTCGCCCTGCATCTTCGCAGTAAAATTCCACATCTTCAACAAGTTTTTTGGCAAAATGTGTTGCCTCGATAGCGCGTTCAAGAATTTCTTCTTTTGTGGAATGAAATTTATATTTGATATGTTCGTCCGAAGTGCCAATTCCGGTATGTATCCTTTTGTTTTTGGCGTATTGGAGCGACTGTGCGGCAAGTTCAATATCGTTTTTGGTACAGCGAGCCAAAGCACAAATTATGGGTTGCGACACTGCTTTTGATATTGCCACAACCGACGCAAAATCTTCAGGGCTCGAAACAGGAAAACCCGCTTCGATAACGTCAACTCCCATATTTTCGAGCGCACGCGCTATCTGAATTTTTTCAATTTTATTGAGTTGGCATCCCGGAACTTGCTCGCCATCGCGCAATGTGGTATCAAAAATGAACAGTTTATCCATTTTGCTATTGTCTTACCTGCGTTTAAATGGCAGTTTACCTTTATTATTAGACATTGTGCGAAGCATTTTGCTCATTTGGTCGAACTGTTTCAACAGTCGATTTACTTCCACAATATTTGTGCCGCTACCTGATGCAATACGTTGTTTCCGACTTCCGTTAAGTAACTGTGGATTAGAACGTTCGCGCGGGGTCATTGAGCGAATTATTGCCTCTACATTTTTAAAAGCATCGTCGTCAATCTCAATATCTTTAACCGCTTTGCCCATTCCCGGAACCATAGCAAGTAAATCTTTGACATTACCCATTTTCTTAACTTGCTGAATTTGAGACAGAAAATCGTCGAAATCAAATTGATTTTTTGCAATTTTGCGATTTAACCGTATTGCCTCTTCTTCGTTAAACTGCTCTTGTGCGCGCTCTACAAACGAAACTATATCGCCCATTCCAAGTATGCGATTTGCCATACGGTCGGGGTAAAACACGTCTAAAGCATCAAGTTTTTCGCCTGTTCCTACAAATTTAATCGGCTTGTTAACCACCGTTCTAATCGACAAAGCGGCACCACCACGTGTATCGCCGTCGAGTTTGGTAAGCACTACACCGTCGAAATCAAGGCGGTCGTTAAACTCTTTGGCTGTGTTTACTGCATCTTGTCCGGTCATTGAATCCACCACAAACAAAATTTCGTGAGGTTTCACTGCTTTTTTGATTGCTGCAATTTCGGTCATCATCACCTCGTCAACTGCCAAACGACCGGCGGTATCGATTATCACCACATCGTTGTTGTGAAGTTGCGCATATTTTATTGCTTTTTCGGCAATATCAACAGGATTTTTATTGTCTTCTTCCGCAAAAACAGGCACTTCTATTTGCGCTCCGAGAACTCTTAATTGCTCAATGGCAGCCGGACGATAAATGTCCACCGCAACGAGTAGAGGGTGCTTTCCGCGCTTTGTTTTCAACAAATTAGCAAGTTTCCCCGAAAAAGTTGTTTTTCCCGAGCCTTGCAAACCCGACATTAATATTACGGTAGGATTTCCTTTAAGCGCAATATCCACACTTTGGTTACCCATAAGTTCCGTAAGTTCGTCGTGCACAATTTTGACCAACAACTGCTGCGGTTTAAGGGAAGTAAGCACATTTTGCCCGATAGCCTTATCCTTTACGCTGTCGGTAAAAGTTTTTGCAATTTTGTAATTCACATCGGCATCGAGCAATGCGCGACGCACATCTTTGAGAGTTTCGGCAACGTTTATCTCGGTTATTCTGCCTTGTCCTTTAAGTATTTTGAACGACCGTTCGAGCCGTTCGCTAAGTGATTCAAACATAAAAAATATTGATTTATTAATTTCAACAGAATTGAAAAATTTGAAATGCAAAAGTAACAAATATTTTATTATTTATGGAAAAATCCGAAAAAGAAAGTTTGAAAAGTTTGAAGAGTTTGAATGGTTTGAGGAGTTTATAAAGTTATAAAGTTCATAAAGTACGGGCTGAGTTTACTGTTATGTTCTTCATTAATCACTAATTGTTAACCATTGCTTTCATCCTGTTAGAGCCTGCCCCGATGTGTCGGGGTACACGATATGTTAAATTAAACGTAACACGTTTTTAAAAACGTGTTACGTTTTACCGTTTCGTATGATGTCCATTGTCTGTAGAGACGCGGCATGCCACGTCTCTACAAGGCGGGCTGTAGGGCGTTTTACCCAGAGTTGCACTCGGGGTTATGCACAGGTAACTCCTAACGGAGTTGGGACATTGCATACGTTCATTATGTTTTCTTATCTTGCTATAAATCAATATACAAAATTCGCCGAAACGTTTTTACTAAATCGTCAGTACGTTTTTGGAAAAAGGTCTTGACATTTTTTATAACTTCTCCTTACACCCCGCTCGCGCCGATACCTTTCATATGATGTCGCTTGTCTGTAGAGACGCGGCATGCCACGTCTCTACAAGGCGGGCTGTTCATCGCTCATCGTTAATCATTATTTTGTTTTTCTCGTTGTTTGGTATTAACCCTAACAGCGTTTTAAACCCTGTTAGGGTTGAGTCCCGTCGTAATTCGTAATTTTCTTAATTGACATATTGTTTATTAATTCCTGTTTAATTCATTGCATATAAAAAAAATTTAATACTTTTGTATTGATAAAAATAAGGATTAAATCAAATGACGAAAAATGATGAAATAT
>JAITXR010000324.1 GCA_031284665.1 Paludibacter sp. | reverse complement strand
GGTTGTGTGTTCTTGCAAGCCGTAGGTTTGCATCGCTCGGTAGAAAATACCCCCCCCCCCGCAATCTGCATTCCGTAGGAATGCTACCAATGGCGAAGGATGCATTCTACGGAATGCTGTGGGTGGTGGTGATGTTCACGTTTCTACTCCCGACACGTCGGGATAAACTACGCGATACATCCCTAACGGGATGTTGCATTTGTATTAATTGTTTGTTTTCTTCTTGCCTTTGTGCCTTCGTGTTCAAAAAAGAGTGGCAAATGATACACGATACACGGTAAACGGTGCACGAAAAAACTACTAATTTGGATGTCCCGATAGCTATCGGGACACTAATCACTAATCGTTAATCACTGTTTTTTGTCTTCTTGCCTTCTTGCCTTCGTGTTCAAAAAAGAGTGGCAAATGGTACACGATATACGGTAAACGGTGCACGAAAAAACTACTAATTTGGATGTTAATCACTAATCGTTAATCACTGTTCTTCGTGTCTTCTTGTCTTATTGCCGTTCTGTTCACATAAAAGAGCGCTTGCGCTTAATAACTAAACAAAAAGACAGAAAGACGGAAAGGCATTTTTTTTTATTTACGTCATTTCTTTTTATTTAATTTTACTCGCAATGACGGAAACTATGGCGGAAACTATAACCGCAGCCTAACTGAACTCCATCAAACCGCTCAAACTATTCAAACTACTCAAACTTCTCAAACCACTCAAACTTATTTATTGATTATCTTACGGTAAATACAAGTTTGATTATTACAAATTTGGCAGGCATATTCTCGTTTTTTCACATTTTCGCCAATCCCTATCACTCCGCTCACCGATTTAATGGGCAGCATCAGACAGGATTCGGTAAGCGACACATTTACAGCATTTTCGCCTATAAGTTCAAATAATTGAGGCTGTGCACTTAACGCCCAATTACAATAACCCGGACTATAACGATTTGTAATTTTTAATCCCTGTTCGCCCATTTCATTTTCGAGATGCGATTGAATTAAATTCATAGCGTTTTCCACTGTCAGCGAGCCGATAGCGTCGGCAATGTAAGCGTCGAGAAAATTCCCCTCCCGATTAAATTTGCGAGTAACTTCAGTAAAAATATCGCCAACCGTACATACAAAAAACGCATAACTCCGGCTACCTTTAAGATAGGCGTTTACCTGTTTTCCGCAATCAAACTGAATATCAGACACTTGACGAACAACAAATCCACCGTCGATTTGAGTTTTGCCCTCTACGCTCACAAACGCCTGCCGAATAGAATCGTACACCGGATGCTCGCTATCC
Source organism: Paludibacter sp. (assembly GCA_031284665.1). GTDB lineage: Bacteria > Bacteroidota > Bacteroidia > Bacteroidales > Paludibacteraceae > JAITXR01. The sequence goes on along the minus strand of JAITXR010000324.1, from coordinate 1,381 downwards.
ACATCGCTCGACTTGATAAAATCGAGAATATCACTTACCGAAGGGCGAGTTTGCTCAAACGAATAATGAAATGAATAAAAAATGTTTGCTTGTGTCATTTACCGTAATTTATCGAATGTTGAATCTTTATCCGTAAATAATTTTTCCGTTTTCGTCCTTAAAATCAAATCCTTTAAGGTACTGTTCCATAGCGCGATAACTCATTCCCATACTCGAAAATCCACCATCGTGATACAGATTTTGCATTGTAACTTTCCGTGTCAAATCGCTGAAAAGTGTTATACAATAATTTGCGCAGTCGTCAGCCGACGCATTTCCAAGTGGCGACATTCGCTCTGCAAAATCCACCAGCGAGTCAAAACCTTTTACCCCGCTACCGGCAGTAGTCATAGTGGGCGATTGCGAAATAGTATTAATACGGACATCTTTTTCGCGCCCATAAATATAGCCAAAACTGCGTGCAATCGACTCCAGCATTGCTTTTGCATCCGCCATGTCGTTGTACCCGAACATTGTACGTTGCGCCGCCATATATGTGAGCGCAACTACCGAGCCGTACTGATTGATGGCATCAAGTTTTTTTGCTGTTTGCAGCATTTTATGAAACGAAATTGCCGAAATATCGAGTGTCGAAGTCAGCATATCGTAATCAAGGTCGTCGTAAGTACGTTTTTTTCGTACATTTGGCGACATTCCGATTGAATGAAGTACGAAATCAATTTTACCGCCAAGCACTTCGGTCGATTGGCGAAAAACTTCCGTCAAATCCTCGACACTTGTGGCATCGGCAGGAATAAGAGTAGCGTTAAGTTTTTGGGCAAGTTCGTTTGTTGTACCCATTCGCACCGCCAGCGGAGTGTTCGACAAAGTAATCGTAGCACCTTCTTCCACAGCGCGTTCCGCCACTTTCCAAGCGATGGACATTTCGTTCAACGCTCCAAATATAATTCCTTTTTTTCCTGTTAATAAATTGTTGCTCATAATAGATAATTTTTTGGGGTTATATTTTAAAAACGGCACAAAAGTACAAAAAATGTGCAAAATCCACAACTTATTTCAGAAAATATTACCAAAAATAGTTATTCTTTTGCTAATAAATGAAAATCAGACTATATTTTTTGTACTTTTGTCAAAAAAATATTAATAATGAATTTTGACGTTTCTATTATTGGCTATGCAGCCGGAATTTGTAGTGCTGTGGCTCAATTCCCGCAAGCAATAAAGGTTTATCGCACAGGCGACACTCGCAGTATTTCGCTCTCGATGTATTCGATAATGACTTTGGGCGTTGCTTTTTGGTTTGCTTACGGCTTGGCTCTTAATATGTTACCAATGATACTTGCAAATGGAATTTGTTTAATTCCATCGTTGTATGTTTTAG
>JAITXR010000273.1 GCA_031284665.1 Paludibacter sp. | reverse complement strand
TTAAAACCGCCACCGGTGCGCGTAAGCCAGTAATTAAATATTTCACTCGGGCGAAAACTATACAAAGGCTGTGCATAAGTAGCAATAGAACAGCCGAATAATACTAATATAATAAAGATTTTTTTCATGGTCATATTACTTTTTTATTACTTTTTTGGTTATATCGGAATTGTTAAGTGTAAGTCTTACAAATAATATTCCGGCAGGTAATTCTCTCAAATCTATTTGACTTTCGGCAGCATAAATTGTTTTTTGCAACAATATTGTTCCCGAAAGATTGTAAATGCTAACTGTAAGTTGGTTTTCAACACCATCGATGTGCAACAGACCATCTGTAATGGTGGGATACACATTGAGCGAAGTGCTGTTGTTGATAATAACAGATGTTTCTTTGTCTTTAATTACAAATAATCCTTCTGCAAAATCAATTTGATAAAAATGTTTTACCGAAATGTCAGCATTTGTGCGTTCTATTTTAACTTCAGCCGTATCAATTTTATAACCTTCAGACCTGATTTCTTCCCCTTCCTCGCGTAACAAATTGACAATCAAGTTGTCTCCGGCAAGCAGCGGGTCGCCCGATTGTACAAACACAAAGAGCGGGTCGGCGCTATCTTGAGTTTTTGAAGTATCTACCGCTGCAATGTAAATATGGCGCGGAAACTGATATTCGTAAGCACCCAAATCAACGCCATTTCCCCAGTTTCGGACATAACCTGCTGCATCATAATCAATATTAAGATAAGACGATGTCAAAACATTGAGCGTATTGCCTTCGATAATGCCATAGCGTGGTATTCCAAGAATTGCATTTTCGGGAAAAGGCGAAACTGTGAGCGAAATATTATCACCCGTAACAGTGCCTTGAATGGCTGACGAATTTATATTACTGCCGGAAGTCTGACTGCTTGTTTGCAATGTGTCGGTATTTCCCCAGACTACGCTACCCGAAACAGAACTATTCGAAACAAAAACACCGTGCTGGGCAAAAACGGTTCCGTTCCATAACAGTAGAATGAATAAAATTTGTATTGTATTTTTCATGGATTTTGTGTTATTAATAAGTCTAAAAAACTATTTTTCTGATTGCACGCACATTGGCTACGTTGCTTTTTAATCCTACATTTGTTTCGCCGTTGTCGAAATAAACATACCATGCCTCAAAGGCATTTGCTTGAGTGGATGACCAATAATAGCCATTACTTAATGGTGTGGCAGGCATATTAACCGTAGTAAGCATCTGATTTACAGAGTCTTTTGCCACATACAGTTTTTTCAGTTCTTCGCGCGAGGGCAAATACCAATCCGAAACACCGCCTGCATTTAGTTCTGCGCACCAATGAGCCGCACGTTTTACAGTATCGGCAGGAAGTTTAAAGTGCGAACTGTGTCCGGCACTTACTGCCAACAAATTATCTCGGTCGGCATCCACATCGGGAATTACAACTTGCGCTGCAATAATGGCATTGTGGTTTTGTTTTCCATCGTTCATATTTGAGGCATTCGCAATATTCTGACCTGCTTCGCCGTAAGTCTTATAGGTGTATTTTACTGACGAAGGCATTTCGGTGGGCGAAACAATAAGCGCAGTGCGCGTTTTGTTGTCCACAAAAAATACCAATCCGCCATCGATAAAATCTCCGGTTTTGGGAATAAAAGTTTTTACTTGACGATTGTCTGCTACGGTACTTAAATACAATGATGAATTTTCAGTAACATAAACGCCTGTACCTTCGCCAGATGCAAAGTTTTCGCTGACAACTGTACTTGTAATAGTTGTCCCTTTGGCATAAACGCCTCCTCCTTCGGAAGTCTGCGCCACGAGCCAAATATTTGCTATAAATAGCATAAAAACAAATGAAATGTATTTCATAGGAATATAATTTATAATTTTAGACTTTGTATTTTAATAAACGATTTCTCGTACCGCACGCACTTTATTATTAGCCGTTTTATCTAAAATGCCGGCATATCCTGTATCAAACATTACAATTTTTGCTTTTGCGCCTTCATCGTTGGCTGTCCAATACGAATTTTCGGCTAATGCGATTCCTCCTGTATTGTTTAAAACATTGTCAAGCAAGGCTTTAACAATATACATTTGCTGTAATTGTGTGCTTGTAGGCAATGTCCAATCGGTAAACGTTCCGCTATTATAACCGGTAATCCAAGCTGCAGCATTGCTCCACGCAATTTCGTCTGAACTGTCAAGCGAAACGATGTAAGCCGTTCTGGCAGTGCTGTTTGTGTAATAAACTATGCCGCCACCAAGCAAGTCGCCTACTGCAACTTCCCCTTTGACAGTAGCATTACCGGATATTATACAACCTTTAATTAGCGAGCCTGTATCAGCATACACCCCACCACCTTTGGAACTATAAATATTGTTGGATACCAAACACGCATTCATAGTTGCTCCTAAAAGATAAACGCCACCGCCATTTTCGCTTGCCTCGTTACCTATAATAATGCAATTTTGAATAATTGCTCCCGCCCGCAGATACGCTCCGCCACCATTGTCGGCTTTACCTTGTGTGATGCTAAAACCATCAATCAGCGTTGCTGCGGTAAAAGGCGATTGCTGCGTAAAAATTCGATTTGTTCCGCTGCCATACAAACTTGTAATATGGGCAAATTCCCAT
>JAITXR010000267.1 GCA_031284665.1 Paludibacter sp. | reverse complement strand
TCTTCTTGTCTTATTGCCGTTTTGTTCACATAAAAGAGCGCTTGCGCTTAATAAATAAACAAGAAGACAGAAAGGCAGAAAGGCATTTTTTTTATTTACGTCATTTTTTTTTATTTGAAAAATTTTTATCCACTACTCGCAATGACGATACTAACAAGTTCAGCCCGTCATTCTTGGTAAATCAAACGGCAAGCCGATTAGCGAGGGAAAGTTTACCGCGAGGTCTCTTGTGGACGTGCAGGGGATGCAATCCGGAATAGAATTATTTGTCATTCAGTTGATTAACGGATTAATAGATAAAACATTAAAGATTCATTTTTTTTCTAAAATATTTATTACACTCCAATTCCTTGATATTTTTCAAAAAGAATATCGACAAATAAAGTCTTCGCTCTAAACGATTTAGAGCAGAAGAGTTGCCCAAATTTTAATGCATTGAGTATGATTGCTGCGGTTTTATTGCAAAAAATTGTTTTGTTGAGAAAAAATATATAATTTTGCAGTATAAATTTTAATTAAATAAAATTATGGCTACAATAATATTAAACTACGATGCTCGCAGTATTTCTATCAGAAAAGCGATAGAATTATTGCTCACATTAGGTGCAAAAGTGGAAACCCCAAAGCAAACATACGATGAAAATTTTGTTTCAAAAATAAGAAACGCAGAAAAAGAAGATTCTAAAAAACTTAATTTAAGTGATTATGGAATTTCTATTTAAGGACACTGCCGAAAATGATTTGATATATTTCGGCAGAAACAAACCGATTTTAAAACGTATTGAAAATTTATTGAAAGATATAAAACAACACCCTTTTACAGGAATTGGCAAACCTGAAATGTTAAAAGAAAATCTGTCAGGTTATTGGTCAAGAAGAATAGACAAAGAACATAGGATTCTTTATACCGTTGAAAATGATAGCGTTACATTTTATTCTTTTAGAGGACATTATTAAATCGTAAATTCAACAAATAAATAACTATCCTTCGTGGCGCAAATTTAGCGATAGCGTAACTTGTGCCTGATAAAATCAAGCAACAGCAATCAAAAAAATGTTTGCTGTTGCTTATTTTTTTGGTTATAACCACAAAAACTTTGTGAAAAAATTATCCTTACAGCCGTAACCATAAAATTGACACTGATAAAAAATTTTAAATTAAAAGGTAGTAACCAAGAATTTTGTTTACCTTTGCCAATTATTTTTTTGAAACAATGAAACAAAACCTTGCACCCGATTACATTTTCGAGACTTCGTGGGAAGTATGCAATATGGTTGGCGGAATTTACACCGTGTTATCAACCCGCGCAGCCACTCTTTGTGAACAATTTAACGACAATTTAATTTTTATTGGACCTGATATTTGGAGCGAAAACGAAAGCCCGTATTTTGAAGAAAATGTTTTGCAATCGGCTGATTGGAAACAATTTACAGAACGTAAGTTTGGCTTGAAAATCCGTTGTGGGCGTTGGTTAGTGCCCGGGCGACCGCAGGCTATTCTCGTTGATTTTACGCCTCTTTTTGCTCAAAAAGACAAAATTTACGGAGATGTTTGGGAACAAACAGGCGTAAATTCTCTTGCGGCTTATGGCGATTACGACGAAGGCTCGATGTTTGGCTACGCTGCCGGAATGATAATCGAAAGTTATTGCCAATTTTTTAATGTCGCTGATAATAAAAAAGTTATAGCGCATTTTAATGAGTGGACAACGAGTTTCGGCTTGTTTTATGTTCGGAAAAATTTACCGTCTATTGCCACAGTTTTTACCACTCACGCTACTTCGATAGGTCGCTCGATTGCGGGAAATCACAAACCTCTTTACAATTATTTGCAGGAATATAACGGCGACCAAATGGCGGTGGAACTAAATATGATTTCGAAACATTCGACCGAAAAATCTGCTGCCAATCTTGCCGATTGCTTTACTACTGTGAGCGAAATTACAGCCCGCGAATGTGAGCAACTGCTTAATAAACAGCCTGATATAGTTACGCCGAATGGTTTTGAGGACAATTTTGTGCCGAGCAAAAATCACTTTGCCGAAAAACGCACAAAAGCCCGACAGGCACTGACAAAAGTTGCCGAAACGCTGCTCGGATACAAAATTAGCGACAATGCTATTTTTGTGGGAACTGCCGGCAGATACGAATATAAAAATAAAGGTATTGATGTGTTTATCGAAGGACTGAAATTTTTGTCCGAAAATGCTGAAAATCAACGCGAAACGATTGCTTTTATAATGGTGCCGGCGTGGGTGAAATGTCCGCGTGCCGATTTGCAAAAAGCATTACAAGACAACTCGCCGCTCGATGCCTTTAACCGCACAACAACTCACGAATTGAATAATTATGAAGACGACAGCGTAATAAATGCTGTTAGTTGGCTGAATTTCAGGAATTTAAAAACCGACAAAGTGAAAATAGTTTTTGTGCCATCGTATCTAAATGGCAACGACGGAATTTTTGACCTTAAATATTACGACCTTCTTATAGGATTGGATTTGACGGTTTTTGCCTCCTATTACGAGCCTTGGGGTTACACTCCGCTCGAAAGTGTGGCGTTTTGTGTGCCTACAATTACTACCGATTTATCGGGGTTTGGGCAGTGGGCTTTGCCGGTTTCCGACAATATTATTAAAGGTGTGGCGGTAATTCATCGCAGCGACTATAATTCGTATCAAGTGGCGGCAAATATTGCAAAAATTATTTTCGATTATTCAAAATTTACTGCCGCCGAAGTGGAAAACGCAAGAAATGCCGCAAAAAAACTATCAAAAAAAGCACTTTGGAGTCATTTTATTAAATATTATTATCAAGCATATCAAGTGGCATTGAGTAAAAAAATTGAAAAGTTATAAACAAAAACAGCGTTTTTATGTTGCAAAACATAGTTTTAACGATTTTTTTTAATTATTCTATTATTTATATCAACAAAAGATGTACTTTTGTAGTGAGAAAGTGTATTGACATTTTTAATAAAACAAATACAAAATATAAATACATAAAACCACAAACTACACAGACCACACAAACAAAATAAAAAAAGTTCGTGATGTTCGTGCCGTTCGTGGTAAAATAAAAATAAACAAGATGAAAACAAGAACAACAAATGTGAACGAATCGGTTTGGAAAGATTTGAACGTAAAATCGATTATGCCAAACGGCTTGAAAAGACTTGACGAAATTGCACAAAATCTATGGTGGGTGTGGAATAGCGAAACAAAAAATATGTTTCGTCATCTCGACCACGACGCATGGGTTGAGGCACACTCGAATCCGGTGAAACTACTGAATATATTGAGTTTGGAAAAACTTAATGAACTTGCTGCTAACAGCGAATTTATCCAACATCTTGATTCGATTTATGCAAAATTTAAGGAGTATGTAAATACGCCGTTCAATACCGAAAAACCTTCGATTGCGTATTTCAGTATGGAATATGGTTTGACGCACGTTTTGAAAATTTATTCGGGCGGACTTGGAGTGCTTGCCGGCGATTACCTGAAAGAGGCGAGCGACTGCGCTATCGATATGACGGCAATCGGATTTTTGTATCGATACGGATATTTTACGCAAACGCTTACTATGGACGGGCAGCAAGTGGCAAATTACGAAGCGCAGAATTTCAACGAATTACCGGTCGAACAGGTGAAAGACGAAGCCGGAAATCCAATGCTAATTGAAGTGCCATATCCGGGGCGCACTGTTTTTGCATATTTGTGGGAAGTGAAAGTGGGGCGCATTAAACTGTATCTGCTTGATACTGACACTGAATTGAATAACGAATACGACCGCTCTATCACTCATCAACTTTATGGTGGCGACCGCGAAAATCGTCTGAAACAGGAAATAATGCTTGGAATAGGTGGCATACTCGCTCTGAAAAAACTTGGTATTCAAAAACAAGTATATCATTGCAACGAGGGACACGCAGCGCTTATCAATGCTCAGCGTTTGGCTGATTTGATTTCCGAACGCGGATTAACTTATAATCAGGCAATTGAGATAGTGAAAGCCTCGTCGCTTTATACCGTTCATACTCCTGTGCCTGCGGGACACGACAGTTTTGAGGAAGACCTTTTTGGGCGATATATGAGCGATTATCCGGCAAAACTTGGGCTAAGTTGGGACGAATTTATTGGCATCGGGCGCGAAAATCCGAACGATAAAGGACAAAAATTTAGTATGAGCGTTTTTGCCTGCAACACTTGTCAGGAAGTAAACGGCGTAAGTTGGCTGCACGGAAAGGTTTCGCAGGAAATGTTCAGCCCGCTGTGGGAAGGATATTTTCCACAGGAATTGCACGTGAATTATGTTACTAACGGAGTCCATTTGCCCACTTGGACAGCAAGCGAATGGAAGGCTGTGTACGAAAAATATTTTGACGACACGTTTTATGCCGACCAGTCAAATCTCAATATCTGGCAAAAAATTTACGAAATTCCTGACGACGAAATTTGGAATATCCGTATGGAAATGAAACGCCGATTAGTGGACTTTATCAAAATTACTTTCAGCGAAAATTGGCTGAAAAATCAGGGCGACCCCACACGAATAGTGTCAATTCTGGCATCAATTAATCCGAATGCACTAATTATTGGCTTTGGACGACGATTTGCAACATATAAACGCGCTCATTTGCTTTTTACCGATTTGGACAGGCTCGAAAAAATAGTGAATAACCCGCAACGTCCGGTACAATTTCTATTTACCGGAAAGGCGCACCCAGCCGATGGTGGCGGACAGGGATTGATAAAACGGATTATCGAAATTTCGCGTAAACCGCAATTTTTAGGAAAAATAATCTTCCTCGAAAACTATGATATGCGACTTGCAAAACGATTGGTTTCCGGCGTAGATATTTGGCTAAATACACCTACACGACCATTGGAAGCATCCGGAACATCGGGCGAAAAAGCCCAAATGAACGGCGTGCTGAACTTTTCGGTACTCGACGGATGGTGGCTCGAAGGTTATGTAAAAGGCGCAGGATGGGCGTTGACAGATAAACGGACTTACGAAAATCAAGATTATCAAGACCAATTAGACGCTGTGTCGATTTATAGCATACTCGAAAACGAAATTATTCCGCTCTATTTTGACAAAAACAGTAAAGGATATTCGCCTGAGTGGATTCAATATATTAAAAATTCTATTGCCAAAATATCGCCACGTTTCACTACTAAACGAATGATTGACGATTATATAGCCAAATTTTATAACAAACTTGCCAAACGTTCAGCCGTTTTGTCGGAAAATAATTTTGATAAAGCGCGTCAAATTGCTGTGTGGAAAGAAAAACTTGCAGCAGGTTGGAATGACATTGAAATTGTGTCGGTAAATTTGCCCGATGCTTTACTCTACAATCCGCATGTGGGCGACAAGTATGATTTAAATGTTGTAATCGACACTAAATCAATAGCCGACAATGGTGTAGGGGTAGAAATGGTGGTTACACGCATCGGAAAAAATGCCAAAACAGAACTCTATTCGGTCTATGAACTGCAACTTGTAAAAATTGAAGGTACGCAACTGCATTTCCACTTCGACTATCAACTCAACCGCGCCGGAAGTTTCAAATATGCTTTCCGCCTGTTCCCCAAAAACGAACTTTTGCCACACCGTCAGGACTTCTGCTACGTAAGATGGCTGTAGGG
>JAITXR010000245.1 GCA_031284665.1 Paludibacter sp. | reverse complement strand
TTGCCGTTACGAGATGGCAATACAGCATTGGCAAAACAGTATGAAGATATTTTATTGCAAGCAGAAAATTTCGATATTTATGAAATAAATACTGAGATTGCCAAAGAAACGGCAAGATTCCGGGCAAAATACAATATAAAAACGCCTGATGCCATTCAGTTGGCTACCGCAATATATTGTTCTTCGGATTATTTTTTAACCAATGATTTGCGTTTAAAAACAATTAAAGAATTGAATATTATTACTTTGAGTGATTTGTAGAAAAAATATAACATAAAAACGAAAAAAGGTTGTCAAAGGAAAATTGGCAGCCTTTTTTTATGTTTGAAAATTATTGCGCAAATGAAATAAAACGTAAATAGACAACGGCACGATGTACCTTAACTATTCAACCAAGTATCCCTAAAACGAGGCTCTAAAATTGTTTGTACTGATTGTAATAATTCGTTGTCGAGCGGAGTGTTTGCCCATTCGATGTTTTGCAAAACAGAACGGCTACGGGTAGTGCTGAATAGTGTTGTCGTAATTGCAGGGTTGTTAACTGCGTATTGAACAGCAAGTTGCTCTATCGATTTCCCTTTTTTGCGACAATATTCTGCTGCCTCTCGGCAAAGATTTTGCAGCGGAGCAGTTGCCGGATGCCAATCAGGAGCACCACGCTCGGTAAGCAAGCCCATCGAAAAGGGAGAGGCGTTGATTATCCCAATATTTTTTTCGGCAAAATAAGCGAAATAGTCGCTCAACGAATCGTCGAAAAGTGTGTAATGGCAAAATGACAAAACACTTTCGACAGTCCCGCTTGGAACGTGGTCGATAACATAGCGTAAGTGGCTTAAAGTCAGATTGGTAATTCCCACGTGGCTTACAATTCCTTTTTCGCGCAGTTCGACCAAAGCGGGCAAAGTTTCGGCACACACTTGGCGAAGGTCGGCAAATTCAATATCGTGAACATTTATCAAATCAATATGTTCCACATTCAAGCGGTCGAGGCTTTCGTAAACGCTTTCGCGAGCGCGCCGAGCGGAATAATCCCATAAATTAACGCCGTCAGCACCATATCTGCCAACTTTGGTGGAGAGATAATATTTCTTTCTATCAATGTTTTTCAATGCTTTGCCAAGTAGAGTTTCGGCTTTCAAATGCCCATAATATGGCGAAACATCAATAAAATTTATTCCCTGTTCGATGGCTGTATTTACCGCCTCTATACCTTCGTTTTCGTTAAGCGAATGAAACACACCGCCCAGCGACGATGCGCCAAAACTGATGGTCGAAAGTTTCATTCCGGTTTTTCCAAGTTCGCGATATTGCATAAAATTGATATTGTTAGATTTTAGAATTTAGGAATTTTTTCGGTTAAATTCAATATATTTTGGCTCAAGAGGCACATAAGTTTCGTCGTCCCACAGTTTGCTGGTAATCATAAGGTCGGCACTGTAACGATTGCAGGCGATTGGCACGTTATGAACGCGACATTGGCGCAAAAGCATTTGAATGTCGGCTTCGTGAGGTTGCGAATTAAGGTCGTCGATAAGGAAAATTGCGAGGTTAATTTGTTTACGCACAACCATAGTTGCAATTTCGGCATCTCCACCCATAGGACCGGAATTCATACAGGTAATGTCTGCTGCAATGCCCTTTTGGTCTAAGGCTTTGCGAATTAATCCACCGGTTGTGCCGGTACAAATAAGTTTATGATGTGAAAGCAGTTCGGCGTTAAATACAGCCCATTCTACCATATCGGCTTTGCGGGCGTCGTGTGCCACCAGGGCGATTGTCAATTGTTTGCTCATAGTCAAAGTTTTTTAAATATTTATACAAAATTACAAAATTTCTTTCCAAAAACAACTTTATTATTGTATTTTTGAGCCGATTATTGTATAAGTAATGTAAAATACACAATGTAAAATGTACAATTTTCTCGATAACTATCGGGAGCAAAATGGGATAAAGCCCAAATTTTCAATTATTTATCAAATATCACGTTTTTTGTTCTAAAACTATACACCAAATGAAAAAACTTTATTTAATTTTCTCAATGGCAGTTTCGCTGTCGGCATTGGCTACTACGCCCGATTCTGTGCATTTGTCGCGCAGTCAAACGCTTGCATACACACAGGCGGTTAATAATTATTTTATGGCTACTTACCCCGATGTAACGGCAAATTCGCATGTTGGCGGTAAGGAACGCAACAGTCGCATTTGGACACGAGGCGTTTATTATGAGGGACTTATGGCATTTTACCGTCAATATCCTACGCCGCAATGTTTAACTTACGCCACCACTTGGGGCAATTTTCATAATTGGATTACAACTTCGGGTAGCGGGCAAGCGCGCCACGCCGATTATCAATGTTGCGGACAGGCATATTTGGATATGTATCTGCTTGATACAACGCAAACTGTGCGAAAAACACATATCAAATCAATCATAAATGCGATGTTGACAACCAATCAAATTGACGATTGGTATTGGATTGATGCTATCCAGATGGCAATGCCGATTTTTGCGCAACTCGGTAGTATTGAGAAAGATAATCGTTATTTTGAGCGAATGTATCAAATGTATATGCATACTCGCAACCAGCACGGTGGCAGCCGTAAAAGTGGCGGATTGCCGCTGTTTAACGAAACTGACGGACTTTGGTATCGCGATTATCAGTTCGACCCTCCTTATTACGATTTGACCGAAAGCAACAAGCCTTGTTATTGGTCGCGTGGCAATGGTTGGGTGTACGAGGCGTTGGCACGAGTGCTGTACTACTCGCCCGACACAGTGTCGCATCGGGCGCAGTACGTTGCCGATTTTCGTAAAATGTCGGAGGCGTTGCGTCGCTGTCAGCGCACGGACGGTTTTTGGAATGTGAGTTTGGCTGCTCCCACAAATACCGGAAATGCTGCCTCGCCGGGACCCGAAACTTCGGGAACTGCGCTTTTTGTTGCCGGAATGGCTTATGGCATCAGCGTTGGAATACTCGACAGTGCGGTTTATTTGCCGTGCGTAATCAGGGCGTGGAATGCGCTTTGCCAAACGGCTGTGCAGGCTAACGGATTTCTCGGATATGTGCAAGGCTCAGGCTCTAAACCCGAAGATGGGCAACCTGTTCAGGCAACAAGCACGCCCGATTTTGAAGATTTTGGAGTAGGATGTTTCCTGCTTGCCGCCGCCGAAATGTATAAACTTGGCGACATTGATTTATCAGTTACAAAAATTGATAAAACACAAAGCACCGGCGAACTGTTCGACATCCGAATTAACAACAAAAATCTGATTATCAAGCAAAAACAGACGGGCAACAAAGCGGTAAATGTTATAATTTATAATATGAATGGGGCTGTGGTGGCAAAAAAACATTTCAATTCGAACAAAACAGGGTTAAACTCCTTCAATATGAGTGTTGAAAATTTGGCGGGTTGCTATCTTTGCAAATTAACAAGTGGCGGCAGTAGCCAAGTGAGGAAAATTATTATATAGAAATACGCTAACCCTGTTAGAATGAACTTAATTTATTGTGGAAGCAATCCGGAAAAAAATAAAATTCATCTTATATAATTACAAATTAATTAAAACTTCGTGTAACTTTATTTACTTTGTGGTTATTAAACTCTGCGAGAGTAAAAAACAATATTTATTATCTAAAAATCAACAAATATGGCATTCTTAAAATGGCTTGGTGGCGGTTTGGGTTGGGTATTAGGCGGTCCGCTCGGTGCAGTTTTGGGCTTTATAGCAGGCTCAATTTTTGACGGCACATCCAAAATTTCGGTTTCAACTTCTCAATCGCCAAACAGAGCAACTGCTGAGGGCGACTTCAAAGTGTCGCTAATTGTGCTGATAGCCTGCGTTATAAAGGCAGATGGAGCAACCAAAAAAGTAGAATTGGATGTGGTAAAACGTTTTTTTGTCAGTAATTTTGGCGAAAATGGGGCGTTGCAGGCTTTGCAAATCCTAAAAAATGTACTTGCCAATAATTTCGACGAACGAGCAGTGGCGGCGCAAATAGGACAGTATTTGAATTATTCCGCCAAAATTCAGATGTTACATTTCCTTTTTCAAGTGGCTGCTGCCGACGGTAGTATTAATCCTGCGGAATTGAATGTAATTCAACGGATTTCAAATATTTTCGGCATTTCGTTTGCGGATTTCGAGTCGCTTAAAGCACCTTATTTTAAGCAAAGCAATCCCGATTGGGCATATAAAGTGCTCGAAATTACACCAGCCGCATCAAACGACGAGATTAAAAAAGCATATCGCCGAATGGCAATGAAATTTCACCCCGACAAAGTCAATACTCTGGGCGAAGATGTGAAAAAATCGGCAAACGAGAAATTCCGCAGTATTAATCAAGCCTACGAACAAATAAAAACCGAACGCGGAATGATGTAAGAATTTAATGGTTAATGGTTAATGATAAATGGTTAATATGGCGCAAATGTATTATAAAACTGTATAGTTCAAGTCCCGATACATCGGGATAAATTCTCTAACTTGGACTCAAAACAATAATAAGTTTGTAACTTTGTGCAGTTAAAAGCTGAAAATATAATAATTCAACTTTCGCAAGTCCTGAAAGGACTCCCGATAGTTATCGGGATTTCGTAACCGTAGAGCCTGTCCCGACAAGTCGGGATAAGCAAAGCGCAACCTACGGCAGATAAATGGCATAAATAGCTGCCTGTAAGGCAGAACTTTACAAGTCTTGCCTTACAGGCAAAAATCAAGGT
>JAITXR010000147.1 GCA_031284665.1 Paludibacter sp. | reverse complement strand
TTTTCTAATGATTAAAAACAAAGCCTTGTTCTTCGTGTGGCAAAAATACTACAATTTTCTGTTATGAAAAAATTATTAAAGAAAAATTTCAGCAATAAAGATAAAAAAAGTATTTTTTGGCTTTTATCAAATTTGCAAAGAGGGAAAATGTAATTTCACATCGCAGGAAGGTAAAATCAGTTATAATTAAAACGGCAAACTCATAAAAGTAGGATATATGTTTGAAAATCAATGAATTGTAGAGGTATATTCTTTGCGCGAACATTATTGATATAGGAAATGTTTCAAACATTACTTCGTTTCTTTTTGCCAACCTTTTTTTTGTTTGTAACAAACTATTGCTTGCTTTATATTTTTTTGTACTTTTGTCCGTTTATTATCAACAGCATAGGCAAAAATCTAAATCTTATGACAATAAAAATTAAAAATACTTCCAAACATCCTTTGCCTCAATATGCAACGGCACAATCGGCAGGAGTGGATTTAAGGGCAAATATCGATGCGCCTGTTACGCTTAAACCCTTAGAACGCAGGTTGATACCTACCGGTTTGTACATTGAACTTCCGGCGGGTTATGAGGCGCAAATTCGTCCGCGCAGTGGTTTGGCAATCAAAAATGGAATATCGCTTGTAAATTCACCCGGAACAATTGATGCCGATTATCGAGGCGAAATTTGTGTGATAATGATAAATTTATCGAGCGAAGATTTTGTTATAAACGATGGCGAACGAATATGCCAAATGGTAATCACTCGACATGAGCACGCCGAATGGGTTGAAACAGAACAACTTGACGAAACCCAAAGAGGTACAGGCGGTTTTGGACATACCGGAATTTAGTGGTGGTACACGCTACACGGTAAATGGAGCACGAAAAGACTCATAATTTGTAAGTTAATCACTGTCTTTGCTCCTTGTTCTTTGCTCTATTTCTAAATTTTACATATTACATATTACATTTTACATTTTTCACGAACTTTTAACTCAACATTTAGATGTCAATTCAAAAAACCATAATATTAGTTGTAACGATGCTGTTTTTTTCGTCGGTAATGGCGATAAAACGGGCACCAACTAATAACGAAAAAAAATTAACGCAGCAAGAGCAGGAAAAATTTGACCATTATTATTACGAAGCATTGCTGCAAAAAGAAAAAGGCGATTACGCCAAAGCATTCGATATTTTTGTACAGTGTTATGCGATTGATTCGTTGGATGCGGGGCTGTCAGCGGAACTTGGGATGTTTTATGCAATGTTATCCGACAAAAGCGAAGAGGCTAAACATCACGCAATCAAACATTTGAAATTTGCCGCCGATAAATTGCCCGATAATTGGTGGGTTAATTTACAATTATTGGGTTTTTATGCTCAAACAAATAATGCCACTGCTGCCATAGCACTCGCCGAAAGGATGCAAACGTATTTCCCTTATAATGAGGAAATTTACCATATACTTGCCTCGCTTTACAAAGAAAATAAGCAATATAAAAAATCGATTGCCGCGTACGACCAATTGGAAAGTATGAGTGCTGTGAGAGAGGAAACTACGCTCGAAAAATGCCGTTTGTATATGGAATTAAAGCAGCCGAAAAAAGCAATTGCCGAAATCGAAAAATTAATCAAAAAATATCCTCACAGTACCGAATATCAGGTTTTGCTCGGCAATATATATTTAGAGTTAGGCGAGAACAAAAAAGCGTTGGAAGTGTTTGAGCAAGTGGCTGTTAGCGACCCCGAATCGCCCGATTTGTATATTGCTATGTCCGATTATTATTCCAAAAAAGGAGATAAGGAAAAAGCCAACGATGCCATTCGTAAAGCATTGACACTCGAAAAGTTACCGGCAGAAGGGAAAATATATATCCTTGGGCAATATGTCAATACGTTTTTAGACGATACTACACGATTCGACGAAACGGAATCGCTGTTCAAAATGCTGGTGGAGCGTTATCCCATCGAGGCTGACGTACATATTTATTATTCAAGGTTTTTGCAATTTAGAAATCGTACAGCCGAAGCCGTTTCGGAAATAGAATCGGCACTTGCTATCGACAGTAAAAACGAAAATACTTGGGGCGAACTTGTGAATATTTATTTATCGGAACAAAATTTTGCGCAGTTACTCGAAGCCACAACTCGCGCTATCGAAAATTTGCCGACTGCCTCGCGTTTTTATTATTTTAAGACAATAGCCGAATTTCAGACCGAAAATTATCAAGCAGCATTGCTCACATCCCAAACGGCACTCGAAACTGTGCCCGATATTGACCCACGACTTAAAAGTGATTTCTATGGACAAATTGGCGATATTTACTACAAACTGCATCAAAGCGACAGTGCATTTGTGGCGTTCGATGAGGCGTTGAAGGTAAATCCGGCGAATATTATGATAATGAACAATTACGCTTATTATCTTTCGGAAGAAAACAAAGATTTGCGTAAAGCCGAAACAATGAGCGCGAAAACGGTCGAAAAAGAACCGACAAACAGCACATATTTAGATACTTATGCGTGGATTTTTTATAAACAGGGAAATTATTCGTTAGCCAAATTTTATATTGAACGCGCAATTGACAATTTGGATAAAGATGTGCCAAACGGTGTGGTGCTGGAACATTATGGCGATATTTTATTCAAAACGGGTGATAACGCCAAAGCCCTCGAAATATGGAAACTCGCTGCCGAACAGCAAGATGCCACCGCCGAAGTGAAACAAAAGGCAAAAGGAGAAAAATAGTTTGTAGTTTATAGTATTGTATAATTTTAAACTGTACAAATAGTTGATCTCTCCCCTTTTGGAAACGTGAAACTATTACAACGATTCCTTGCATTCTGCTCACCGTTACGTCAGCCGGAAAACCTGCAAAACTGCACGTCAGCCCGTTTGCAGGCAGAATGATTTAGTTGGTGGGTGGCGTTTTGTCCGCAATTTGCTGTCAAACCGCTACTGTGAATTTGTCAAAAGGTGCCTCACAAATCTAATTTCATTTGATTGTTGTCAGTCGTTTTTGTTAGTCTGTAAACTGTTGGAAAATTCGTTTTCCCTTCAATCTTTGTTATCAAATCG
>JAITXR010000145.1 GCA_031284665.1 Paludibacter sp. | reverse complement strand
TTGCCTTTTAATTTCCGCATCGCGTATTTGTTGTTGCTCTTGTTGCCTTTTAACTTCGGCATCGCGTTGTTGCTGTTCTTGTTGCCTTTTGATTTCTACTTCGCGCTGTTGTTGTTCTTGTTGTCTTTTGATTTCTACTTCGCGTATTTGTTGTTGTGCTTGTTGTCTTTTGATTTCTACTTCGCGTTGTTGTTCTTGTTGTCTTCTAATTTCGGCATCACGTAGTTGTTGTGCTTGCTGTATTTTAATTTCAGATTGCTTTGTGACTTCAATTTCTTGATTTTGTTGCGTTTCTTGTATTTTTGTGTCAATTTCGCGCAACGGCTGATGTATTTGTGGATTTTCGTTGGTAACAGTTGGGTTTACAAAACGATGCGGCTGCTCCGAAAGATTGACAGTTGCTGCGTTGGGATGTAATATGGTTTTTGTGCTGTCGAACTTGCGAATAGCGGTAGAATCACGCAAAAAAGCAAAGTCTTTTGGCTTGCGGTCGCGAGGACGAACTGAAATAGTGTCGCTTGGTCGGTGCTTAGTGTTTGGGGTTGTGTCTGTCGTTGGATTTGCGCCGCCTTGCCCTCTGCCGGTCGTATAATTGTTATTGTTATGTGGAGGACGATAAGCATTGTGATGATTGTTGCCGGAATAAATAATTTGCGGATAGATAAAATAATTATTGTATTCGTATGTATTGTACTCGTAAGTATTGGATATATAATAGTTGTAATCATACGAGTCATAATGCGGATAATACGGCGTGGAGTTATGATTGGATGGGGAAAAATTATCAAAAAACGAGTAATCATCATCGTCATCATAATTGTTGTACACATAATTATTTATGCCTGCGCGAGAAATATTGACGGAATTTTGATTATCCGACAGATACAAATTATCATTCGAGGCATTATTTTCTGTGTAATTATTTTCAGTATTATTTGGCAGCACATTGAATTTCAGATTGTTGTTTTTGCCATTAGCAATAATCGCATCTTCCTGATAATAAACAAAAACCGTATCGTGAATATAAATAGAATCAACTTGTTTTGAAGTTAATTCGCTATTTGATTGGGACTGTCCCGCTTTTGTCCGCTGTTCCGTGCAACTGCCAAACATAATAATTATGCCGATAATTGTGAACAAATAAATATTTGTTTTCATGGCTTTTGATGATTAATTGGTTGGTATTTTGTTAACTGCAAAAAGTATTCCGAAATTTGCAAAAATATCCAAAATTGCAAATATTATTTCGCCTCCCAAATAAATGCTCCAAGTTTGGAAACCGAATGATATTCTACGCCGCGTTGTTCGCAAACTTCGCGCAATTTCTCAGCGTACCAATCGGAAATGCTTTGGTCGCTAATAATTTTTTTTGGATTAAAACATTCAAAAATCTGTTCTGCATAAGGCTTTACTCCGTTTCCAATAATCAGAAAATCGACATCCACCGGATTTTGACTTGTAAAATTGCGGGATAAATCGTTGTCCAAAATATAGAAAGTTTTATCAAAAAACACTCCGTAATTGTTTTGAATTTTGCACGCAGCGATGTTTTGCGGGTGTAATTTTATTTTCTGACTCAGCCAATAACTTGCCGCCGTTTGGTATAATGCTAATGTGTCGGTCGTAAAAACCGTATGTTTGTTGCCTTCAATAAAATCGATATGCGTATTTTGTCTGCCTGCAAAAACAAGCATTTTGTTTGAATGAGCAGTGTTGACGATTATTGATAAATTGATGGCGCAAAATATTAAAATTGCTGACAGCGACGCACTTAAAGCCAAAAATTTTTTATTATGCAGAAAAAACAAAAAACATATAGTAGCGACATACAAAAGCATCATTTGCCACGATGTAAAATACGATATAACAACAGGATATGGCAATTCGGTAATAAATTCGACACCTGCGTTTAAAATTATTAACAGCCATTTTAGGACAAATGCCACGCCGGTAGAAAGATATGGAATGGGCGAAACCACAAACAAAGCCACTGCGGCATAAATAACTACGGTAGAAAGTGGCACTGCAAACAGATTTGTAAGCAAAAAATAATTGGGAAACTGGTTAAAATAATAAATCGAAAGTGGGGCGGTGCCAATTTGAGCGGCAATCGAAACCGCCGTCAAATCCCATGCCCAACGCAGATACTTGTTTTTTATGTAAAATAAATGAGAGATTTTAGGTTGCAAATAAATCAACGCCACTACCGCAATGTAACTCAACTGAAAACCAACGTCGAACAAATAATCGGGATTAATTAAAAGCATAAAAAATGCCGAAAGCGATATAGTATTGTAAATCTGTGGTTTACGCTGTAAACCTGTGCCGATGGCAACCAGCGAAAACATTAGCGAAGCCCTGATTACCGACGATGGCAAACCTGTAATTATGGCGTAAAACCAAAGAAACATTACGCAAACAATGGCTTTTACTCGTGGTTTTTTGATAAATAAACCGATAATAAACGAAAAAACAACATAAATTACTCCAACGTGCAGTCCACTGACCGATAAAATATGCATTCCTCCGCTCACGCTGTAATATTGGCGCAAATCGGGATGCAGAGCATCGGTGCTACCAAGTGTAAGTGCCGCCAATACTGCATATTCGTCGCCTGAAATCCCGAAACGTTTGTAAACTTTTAACAGATATTGTTGAATATCAATAGCCAGCCTTTTGATTGAAAATTGAGTATTTTTACCTTGCAATTCCCAGTTGTAGTCGGCAATATAGGCTGTTGCGCCAATAGTTTGTCGCTTGAGGTATTTTGCGTAATCGAATCCGGCTGGATTTAACGCGCCATCGGGACGACTGAAAATTGTGTTGATAAGCAAACGGTCGCCTGCTTTGAGTGCAATTGAACTTTCGGATTTTTGGATGTAAATCAATGCTTTACGCTTGATTTCTGAAATCGTGCTATCGTTTATGCAACTCATTACTAACACTTTACATAACACACTTTTTTCTTTTTCCACAGGATGGTCGGTAATTTCCACTAAGAATAAATCTTGCCGGTCGAGCAGCGGAAATTCGGATTTTGCCTGCCGTTCTTGTGTCAAAAATATGCCGATTGAGCAAGTAATTAACATCACTGCAACCCCATACAGCCAGCGATACGAGTAATTTTGTTTTACTAATAATAACGATACAAGCAGCAACAATAATGCTACTCCGATTATCACAAAAAGAAAAATTGGCGTAAGCGTTAAAAATTGCACAAGCGTAATTCCTGCAATCAATGGCAATAATAAACGAAAAAATGGGTTTCGTTGCAGGAATCTCATTGGTAAGTTGTGTTAATGTTTTGATTATCAGCAATCGAGCAGACGACTGATGGCATGTTGTGGATTTGCAGCGTTGAAAACCGTACTGCCCGCCACCAATACATTTACGCCGTGCGAAAAAAGCAATGGCGCATTTTCAAAATTCACACCACCGTCAACTTCAATCAGGCATTGCGGATTATGCTTGGCAATCAGCGTTTTAACTTCGTCAATGCGAGTGTAACTTTCGGGGATAAATTTTTGCCCGCCATAGCCTGCAAAAACCGTCATAAGCAGCACCATATCTACTTTGCTGATATACGGCTCAAGATGTTTTACCGGCACATCGGGGTTAATGGTGATGCCGACTTTAATATTTTCGGCACGAATTATTTTTATTACCTCGAGCGGTTTTTTAGTGGCTTCGAGGTGAAAAGTCAGCATTTCGGCACCCGCTTGAGCAAAACGTTGCACATATTTTTCAGGCTCAACAATCATTAAATGGACATCGAGCAGTTTTGTGCAATCGCGTTTTACGGATTCCAAAACAGGAAATCCGAACGAAATATTTGGAACAAACACTCCGTCCATAACATCAAAATGCAACCATTCGGCACGGCTGTCATTAATCATCTTGCTCATTGACTGCAAATTACCGAAATCGGCTGAAAGCATTGAAGGTGAAATTATTCTTGTCATATTTTTTTTGTAGATAATTTACAAAACTAACAAAATAATAATATCTGCAAATATTTTTTGTGCGATTTTTTGTTTTTGGTATCAATTTTTCTTAAAACGGGCTGTTTTGGGAATGAAAAATACATTTTTTGAACACGAAGACAGGAAGAACGCTTTGTGGTTGATAAAAAATAAGAATTAAAACCGCAAACCACACTGACCACACAAACGAAAGACAAAAATGTTTGTGATGTGCGTGGTAAAATAAAACGAAAGTTTTTTTGCCCCCTGAAATAAAAAATATTATATTTGCATAAATTTAATTATTGTAATCAAATCAAAAAATGAAAAAGTTATCATTAGTAATTCTATTATTAGTCTCGTTAATTTCTCCGGCGTTAATTCACGCTCAGGATTCATCGTTTAATCGGCACGAAGTGTCAGTTGGACTCGGTGCTTTTAGCACAAGCAATCTCGTTCTCGGTTTTGCCGATATGTTTGTGGAGGGCGTAAGCGGCTCGTATGGCAATAAAGTAACTTTTAGCAACTCCAAAGCGTCTCCGGTTTTTCATTTGGCGTACAAATATACGCTCGGCAGCAGGTTTGGACTTGGTGCAACTATTGCCGCAGGTACTGAACACAGCGATTTTGAGCAATCGGGAA
>JAITXR010000083.1 GCA_031284665.1 Paludibacter sp. | reverse complement strand
AACTTGGGGAATGACGTTGCTTATGTGGATATTTCTGATGATAGTGTATTGGTCTTTCCGCTTAATCCGAAACAGAAAATAAATGCTTGGCGACAATAAATTTTGCCCCGCAATTACCTAAGGGGACGTCCACAAATAATCTTTACCTTATGCCGCGAATGTGCGAATAGTTACAAATGAATAATTCGTGGATTCGTGGATTATCAAATGTAAAAGTTATTTGCATACACTTCCTAAATACCGATAAATCACTACAAGTATTGAATTACGGTACACGGTAAATGGTGCATGATACACGGAAATATTCCTAATAACTTCTTAATTAATTTTCAATACACTTGTAATGAACGGGTTGCGGCTGCTGTTGCCCGCTTTTCGTTAATCACTTCACAGTTTTCTCATTATAAATAACATATAAAAGCACCGACCCAACGGCAAATAGCGTGTTGCGGTCGATATTGTCCATATTGTCGTGAGCGGTGTGCCAATATTCGCCAAAACCATAATTTGGATTATAATGAATAATATCGATGCTCGGAATGTTAATAATACGATTAATATATAGATGGTCGTCGGTAATCGTGCCACCCTGCTCTTGGCGGAAATACTGGCTAAAACCTGTTTCCAAAGCGGCATCCCAAACTTTTTTTACCACATTCGATGCGTAATATTGCGACACTTGTTCCTTGTAAAAAGTAGCACCGGGCGCACCCACCATATCGAGCAAAATGCCAAATCGCGCCTTATATCCTGCTTTGTGCGGATGCACAGCCCAATACTGCGAGCCGAGACACCACGAATTTTTTTCTTTACCGGTATAACTTTCCGGCGCACCAAAATCCTCGGCGTCGAAAAAAATTATATCCACGCCTATTGTTGGGTTTTGCATGGAAACGAGGCGCGCAATTTCGAGCAAAATTCCCACGCCGCTTGCTCCATCATTTGCCCCATCAACCGGCTTTGAGTGGTTGTTAATATCGCTATCCTGATCAGCCCAAGGGCGCGAATCCCAATGCGAATAAAGGAGTATTCGATTTTTGTTTTCGGGGGCAAACTGTGCGATGATATTCACAATTTTGAGTTTTGTACCGTCAAATGCGCTTACTTCGGCTCGCTGCTCAATAACTTCTGCGCCATAGGATTGTAATTTTGCCGACAAAAATTCCGCACACGCCCTGTGAGCGGCAGTATTGGGAACTCGCGCCCCAAAATCGACCTGACGTTTTACATTATTATATGCCGAGTCCGCATCGAAAGCGGGCAAATTGACCTTCAACGGCTCAATAATTGTATTTGTAGTGTTTTTTGCTCCGCAGGCACAAAACAAAATCGCCGAGCAAAGAATTAAAAAAGAGAAATGTTTCATTTTTGTTATAATTTTTATAATAAAGAACAAAGAACAAGGACAAAGATTACTAATTCGGATACTATTCATTATTTACTATAACCTAATTTTCACCTTATTTTTTTGACAAAGCAACCTCATATTAAAAAAGAGGAATATTTCATTTAGTTATAATTTTAGAACAAAGAACAAAGACTACTAATTATTATTTACTATAACCTAATTTTCACCTTATTTTCTTAACAAAACAACCTCAGTAGCCAATAAATGTCCTACGAACCTAACCTCATTACCTTATTTTTCGTTTGTTTTTTTATGAATTGTTTGTTGATAAAATTTAATATAGTCGTTATATTCTTCTGTAAATGTTTGTTTTTTAGCATGATGTTCTTTTTGGTCTGCAATATATTGGCATAAATCGTGTATGTTCCGTTTTGAAACTGAAAATGCTGAACACGATTGCTGCCATTGAAAAAGCCCAACACATAAACGATTATCATTGATAAATTTTTCCGAACTGTTGGCAACAATTGTAGCCAAACTTTCGTCGTCCAACATCGGCGAACGCGATACAAGAAAATGTATATGTTCCGGATTGGCATAAATCGAATACATTTTGCAACCGTTGTTATTGACAATTCCTGTAATATATTTTTCAATTCTGTCTCGGAATTTATCCAAAATGAGCGGCATTCTATTCAATGTTGTAAAGACAAAATGCGTGTAAAGATTATTATATTCTACTTTCATCAATTGGATTTTTAATGAGGTAATGAGGTTATGTTATATGTTAATTTCTGTGCTACTGAGGTTGTTCTGTTAAATAAATTAGGTAGAAATAAGGTTTCTATGCCTATCCTAAATATTGTAAAATTCATCCATTTTCTTAACATTAATATTTCAACCATTTCCACAATTCTTTCCAAGTTACTTTCTTCCCATACATTAATATTCCTGTGCGGTAAATTTTCCCCGAAATCCACGTTGAGGCGATAAATGACAATACTAAAATGCTGAGCGACAACGCAATTTGCCATATCGGCACATCAAAGGGCAGGCGAATCATCATCACTATCGGAGATGTAAAAGGAACTATCGAACACCAAAAAGCAAGCGGTCCGTCGGGGTTTCGGGCGGCATATATACCTGCAAAATACGCAAACATTATCGGTATCATTATTGGCATCACAAATTGATTGCTGTCCGTTTCGTTATCCACAGCCGAGCCAACTGCCGCAAACAGCGAGGCGTAAAGCAGGTATCCGCCCAAAAAGTAAACTACAAACAACACAAGCAATTGCACGATATTAATACCTTGAAGTGCCACAATAAATTCTTGCATTTGCGGGCTGCCAAGCATCGACGAATTGAGCGATGATGTTTGCCCCATTTCGAGTAATTGTTTTTGCTGGTCGGCATCCACTGTTTGCCCAAATATCGTTGTCAAAGCAAGCAAAATCCCACCGGTCAGCACTACCCAAAGCAAAAATTGAGTTAGTCCCACAAGCGCAATGCCAACAATTTTGCCCATCATTAGTTCAAAAGGCTTAACCGACGAAATTATTACTTCTACAATTCTGTTCGATTTTTCCTGCACAACTCCACTCATTACTTGCGAGCCATAAATGGAAATAAACATAAAAATCAACATAGCGGTCAACATTCCGATGATTAAAGCAAGTTCGGCGGATGTTTGTTTTTCTTGCCCATCTTTGCCCCATTTTATTGTTTTGAGATTGATGTCCGACTTCGATTGGTCAACCATTTCTTTGAGATTAGGGATATTGAAGGCTGCAAGGTTTTGATTTTCAACATATTTATTGAGTAGCGAACTGACGTATGATTTTAATTCCACATTAATTTGCATATCGGAATACATTGTAGCAGCAGTTGAATCTTTGCTTAAATCGTTGTTTATCAGCAGGAGAGCAAAAAAACCGTCGCTTTTCTGATTTGCCCGCAGACTATCGATCGGCTCGTCGGAAAAACGAAAAGTATATGACTCATTATCCTGTAAAACATTGTGATACAAGCCTGTTTGGTCAACAACAACGATGCTTTTCACCTTGTCGTCTTTTATCGCACTCATATACATTATTAGCGCAATCATCCCTACAAGCAGCAGAGGAGTGAGAAAAGTAAGAATGATAAACGATTTTTTGGCTACTCGGGTTTTGTATTCTCGCCCGATAATTAATCCGATTTTTGACATAATTTATAGTTTATAGTGAATAGTTTATAGTGAATAGTTCCCAAATTAGTAGTTTTTTCGTGTGTCGCGTACCGTGTACCTTTCGCAATATTAATCATTATCTCACCGTTACCATCGTAGCCCCAAAGCCGTATTGACGGAACGAGGCGTCCTGAACTCCGTAATTTCGGTACTGCAATTTTAGCAATTTTTCAATTTCGTTGCGCAACACTCCGTCGCCTTTTCCGTGAATAAATACAATTTTTTTACCTTTGAAATTCCGATTATTATTAAGGGTATTTTTTACCGTATCAAGTTGATATACAAGCATTTCAGCATTAGTCATACCGGCAGTATTATCGAGCAACTGATTTATATGCAGGTCGATTTCCAAAGGCGAATTATCGGGCTTACTCGTTTTTGAAATTACTTTTTCGTCAACAATTTGTTTACTTGCGATTGCCTCTTTTATGGCGTTTGGCGAAATATTTTTCAGCACTCGTTTTTGACTTTCAGCCATCACATCAATCAGCATTGCCGCTTGGTCAAAATAATCGTTTTCGATAAAACAATGAAGTTTGTAGAACTTGGTCAAATCGAGCGAAACAGGCGTATCTATTGCTTTTTGACAAACATATTTTTTTGCATTTTTATAAGCAACAATTTGTATTCGAGTTTTTTCCCAATCGTTAAGTTCCGTTTTCGCAACAGTGAGCAATTCCTCAAAAGTATTTGGCTCAATAATGCCCGATGCCACTGATTTACAATGCTGTACATCGCCTAATACTAAATTGTAGAACAGATAATAATTGCTATCGTTCACCAAAATACAATCGCAGTCTGTTGTTTGTAACTGCTTGATATTATGCGGAATAAAGGCAAGAAAAACTGCAAGATTGTCGCCTTCGGGAGTTTCTAAAATTGTTTCGACAGCCTTTTTCTCAATCGGTATTTTTTCTTCCAATTTTGGATTTTCTACCGAATTTACGGATGTTTTGCCTCCAAAATCCTTTTTTATAATATTGGTATCGGGGTTTACTTCCGCCACTACCACGCAATGGTTGGCAAGCACCGGAATTTCAAACCCGTCATTATCAGCCACATAGACTATTTGATTTTTAGCATCCACTCGCGTAATCACGCCTCCGCCTACATCGTTCAGAAATCGTACTGTATCGCCTGTTTTCATTTTTATTTTGTATTATTATTTACCACTAATCCCTCGAACATCACGAACATTTTCTTGTTTTGTTCGTGTAGTCAGTGTGGTTTGGGGTTTTATTTTTTATTTGCCATTCGCTTGATTAACTGATTAGTAATTAAAGCATTAAGCATTCATTTGTCTTGTTTTATTCAAGTAATTGAGTAATTATCAATTGTCAATTATCAATTCCACATTCCCTACTTTGGTTTTTATTTTGTATTTTTGCACAAAAATAATCATTTTTTTGATAATAATGAATCAAAACCAAATTTATATTGCAGATTACGACTATCACTTACCCGACGAGCGTATTGCAAAATACCCGCTTGCAGAGCGCGACAGTTCAAAACTCCTTGTGTATCGACACGGCGAAATTGTGTCTGTAAATTTTCGGAATCTTGCCGATTTTTTGCCCGCAAATTCGCTGCTTGTGTGCAATAATACCAAAGTGATTAATGCTCGTTTGCTGTTTGAAAAACAAAGCGGAGCCACAATCGAAATTTTTCTACTTGAGCCGTATCTGCCTGTCGATTACCAACTTGCGTTAAGTGCAAGCGATTCTTGCCAATGGAAATGTATGATTGGCAATCAAAAAAAATGGAAAAACGAAATACTCGAAAAAACTATTGTGTGCGATGGAAACAGCACTAATTTGCGTGCCGAATTGCTTGTAAGCGAAGATAATCAAAACATTGTTCGTTTTTCGTGGGATAATCCGTCGTTGTGTTTTGCCGCAATTATCCACTCGGCGGGCGAATTGCCAATCCCTCCGTATTTACATCGCTCAACTGAGAAAAGCGACTTAACTACTTATCAAACAGTGTATTCAAAAATAAATGGTTCAGTTGCCGCACCCACTGCCGGACTGCATTTTACGCCCCAAGTATTACAATCTTTATCGGCTAAAAACATTGAAATTCAGGAAATTACCTTGCACGTTGGGGCAGGAACTTTTAAGCCCGTAAAAAGCGAAACAATTTCCCAACATTTGATGCACGCCGAGCATTTTGAAATCAGCAAAGCGGCGTTGGAAACAATATTGCAAAATCTCGGACATATTACTGCCGTTGGTACAACTACCGTTCGCACGCTCGAAAGTCTGTATTATCTGGCTGCCAATATCGCCAAAAACGACGAATTTTTTGTCCCGCAATGGCAAGCATATAGCGACAAAACTGAAATTCCGACCGAATTAGCCTTGCAAAATCTGTTAAATTATATGAACGATAGAGGCATCGAAACTTTATCGGCAGCCACGCAGATATTAATTCAACCCGGCTACAAATTTCGGCTTGTTAACAATATGATAACTAACTTTCATCAACCGCGCAGTACATTATTGCTGTTGGTATCGGCTTTTGTTGACGGTCAATGGAGCAAAATTTACGACTACGCTTTGGCAAACGACTACCGATTTTTAAGTTATGGCGACAGTTCGCTGCTAATTAATTGATTAATTAATGTGCCAATATGTCAATGAAG
>JAITXR010000418.1 GCA_031284665.1 Paludibacter sp. | reverse complement strand
TTGGCACAACGATTGTGGCAGCATACTTTATTTTTGTGGCGATGAGTTTCTCTACTATCGACAGCGAAGTGGTTTGCTCCAATCTCGACATCCGCTTTGTCAATCCCGATACAACATTTCTGTTAAGCAAAACAGAAATCGAAAATATACTGAGTAACAGCAAATTACATCCGCTCAACAAAAAGTACAGAAACATAAATATCGACAGTATTGAAAATATTCTGCGTCATAACACAATGATTAAAAACGTAGAATGTTACAATATTCCTTCGGGGAAAATAATACTAAATATTGAGCAGCGCAAGCCTCTGTTTTTAGTAATGGACAGCACAAAATATTTTATCGACCACGAACGCCGCGCTATTCCTTTTTCATCCGCTTACAACAGCGAACTCATTGTGGTATCGGGCTATGTATCTGAAATAAATATACTTACGGATATGTACAACTTTGTGGAATACATCAACAACGACGAATTTTGGCTGGCAGAAATTGAGCAAATTTATGTCCGCCAAGATAAAAAAATCGAACTGGTAACAAAAATGGGCGATGCTGTGGTACTGCTCGGTACGCTCGATAATTACGCCTCAAAACTGAATAAACTATACGCGCTTTACAAAGAAGTGTTCAGCGTAAAAGGCTGGAATAAATACAATTACATTAATCTCGAATACCGAAATCAAATAGTGTGCAATATACAAGGCGGCAAAGTAACCATCTAATCCAACAATCAAATTTATCAACAAAATTATGAAAGCAAATCAATATATAGCAATAGACCTCGGCAGTTCAAAAATCACAGCAATGGCAGCCGAAGTGCTTGACGACGGCTTTATCCGCATTTTAGGAATAGAGCAAAAAGCCTCACGCGGCATCGAACACGGAATTATCAACAGCCATATTGCCGATATTGCCTTTGCAATCAATGAACTTTGCTCAAAACTGCAAAACCGCGCAAAAATCGGCAAAATAAAGGAAATTTGTATCGCTTTGAGCGCAAAAGGGATGAAATGTCGCGTGATTAAAGCACGAATGGATTTGAAAAACGGCAAATTAATTACCGATAAATTAATAGAAAAACTTACGGAAGTATGTCGCGAAAATGCAAAAAGTGAAAACTCTTTGATTTACAATGTCATCCTGCAAAAATACGAATTAGACGGCGCCGAAACCGACAATCCGGAAGGAAAAACTGCAAAATTGCTTTTGGGAACTTACACTGTGATTGAAATGGCAGAATCTATTGTTTCACAAATGGATAAACTGCTTCAGCGGATTGATAAAAAAATTATTTTCAACACGCCTGCCTGCGAAGCCCTGTCGGCAGCATTGCTCGATGACGAAGAACGCGAAGAAGGTTGTGGAATTATTGATTTTGGAGCAGGTAACACTTCGCTTTCGATTTATGCAAAAGGAGTGTTGCAAAAATTACTTATTGTGCCGCTCGGAGGCAAAAATATTACTGCCGATATAGCCCAAGAAGGGATTGCCGAAGAATTGGCGGAGCAAATTAAAATCGATTTTTCGAATAATCCCAAAGATGTATCGCTCCCAAAAAGTTTTAATCGACAACTTTTGCCTGTGATTATCGAATCGCGGCTCGAGGAAATTATTCAGCCTATAATCAACGAAATAAGTAATTGTAAATTCCCGCTAAACAAAGGAATTATCATCACCGGCGGCGCATCAATTCCGGAATATATGCCTGCTTACATTGCCGAAAAAACACATTTAAACGCGCGGCACGGCGACCACTCGGAATGGCTTTGCGCAGATTCAAAAACCGAGCAATATCTGTCGCCCGAATTATCGCTGTGCGTAGGCATTATTACTCTTGCGAACTTCAGCAATTCGCAACAAAATACCACAAAAAATACAAAAGAAAATATATTTAAAAAACAAATCAGGAAAATACGAAAATGGACAAATCAACTTACTATTTTCGATGGTTTTTTTAACGACGAAGACGAATTACCGAAACCTGACAATCAACCGGTAGAAAAAACCGATGAAATTATAATCACAGAAAATTAATTAACTCACTAAAAAATAAATAATTATGGACACTTACGGACAAGATTTACCATTAGACCTCCCTACTACCACTTCATCGATAATCAAAGTTGTAGGCGTAGGCGGCGGCGGACAAAATGCCGTCAATCATATGTTTCGCCAAGGAATAAAAGATGTAACTTTTGTTGTTTGCAACACCGATATTCAGGTTTTACGCACCTCGCCCGTGCCTGTAAAACTGCAACTTGGCAAAGACCTGACACAAGGACTTGGCGCAGGCGGGAAACCCGAAATTGGACGACAGGCAGCAGAAGAATCGCTCGAAGAGTTTAAGAAAATTTTGGACGATAACACCAAAATGGTCTTTATCACTACCGGTATGGGCGGTGGCACAGGCACAGGCGCAGCACCTCTGTTAGCAAAAGAGGCGTACGAAAAGGGCTTACTCACCATCGGAATTGTAACAATCCCTTTCGAGCACGAAGGAAAAAGACGTATCAGTAATGCACTGCAAGGAGTGCTTGAACTCAGCAAATACGTTGATGCTCTGTTGGTTATCAATAATCAAAAACTCTGCAATATCTATCCCGATTTAGACATTCAGGAAGGTTTTGCCAAAGCCGACGATGTGCTGGCAACATCAGCCAAAGGAATTGCCGAAATTATTACTGTGGAAGGCTATGTAAATGTGGACTTTGCGGATGTTCGCAACATTATGAAAGATGGAAAACTCGCGCTGATGAACACCGGCTCGGCAAGTGGCGAACATCGAATTACAAAAGCAATCGAAAATGCGTTGGAATCGCCACTGCTCAACACCAATAAGGTAAACGGAGCAAGTAAAGTGCTGTTTGCAATGTATTGCTCGTCGCAAAACAAAGTGAAAATGAGCGAGATAGACGAAATCCACGAATTTATGAAAAAAGTGGGAAACGACATCGAAGTGGCATGGGGAGTATTTTTTGACGACACGCTGACCGAAGAAGTAAAAGTTACACTCATTGCCACCGGATACGAAGTAAGCGAAATTCCCGGAATGCCTAAAAATGTGGCTGTGAACATACAAAACAATAACGAACAAAATATATCAGTGCCTGAAAATCAGATGAAATCGGATGTTTTTTCGCGCATTCTCGACGACATATTGCCCGAAACAAAAGAAGAGCCACAGGAAGATACACTCGAAAATCAAGCAAAAAAAATCGAAAATGTGTATTATAATCAAACATATTTAAAAACGAAAATCAGCCCAAAAGAAGACGAAACAGACGCCAACGCAAATGCCGACATTCCCTTCGAAATTACCAATAATACAAGCGACGAGGCAAAACCCGACGACTCCGTAACTTACGGACGAGTAGCCGAACTCGACGAACTGAACGATGAGGAAGACTTAAAACAAATTGAAAAAGTACCTGCTTGGAAACGGAAATTCGGGTTTAAAAATTAA
>JAITXR010000397.1 GCA_031284665.1 Paludibacter sp. | reverse complement strand
TCCTACGGAATGCAGAGCAGAGGTGGGTGGTGCATTTTCTACCGAGCGATACATTCCTACGGAATGTTAAACATATTAAATATTGTATATCTCATTGGTTGTTTTAGATTTACGTCATTCCTTTTTATTTAAAATTTTTTTTATCCACTACTCGCTAATCGGCTTGCCGCTTGGTTTACCAAGAATGACGGACTTAGGTTGCTGTTGCCCACTTTTCATTTCTTAATTTCGTAATTCCTAAATTTCTTCATTTCTTAATTGGCACATTGTTTATTTGCATATTGTTAATTAGCACATTATTTATTGTCTCATTATTGCATTTTTTTTGTACTTTTGTAGATTTTATAAAAAACAGAAAAATTATGTGGTTAATTCTTGGTTTAGTTTCGTCGTTATTACTTGGTGCTTACGATGTTAGCAAAAAGGTATCGTTACAGGATAATGCTGTAATTCCGGTGCTGACAATGTCGATTATTTTTTCATCCGTAATATTATTGCCATTTGTGTTAATATCAGTGTTATTTCCATCGGCATTGGCAGGTACGGCGTTTTTCACTCCTGCGGTCGATTTTCAAACTCATTTATTATTGATAATCAAAGCAATAATAGTACTTATCTCGTGGATATTCGGCTATTTTGGCATCAAACATTTGCCAATTACCATTGCCTCGCCAATCAAAGCCACGCAGCCGGTATGGGTTGTGGCTGGGGGAATATTGATTTTTGGCGAAAAACTTAATTTATACCAAAGCATAGGTGTTGGAATAACGCTCGTTTCGTTTTTTCTTATTTCGTACGAAGGCAGGAAAGAAGTAAAATCCGAAAATGGCTCGGTAAAATGGATTTGGTTTGTAATTTTGGCAACGTTAACAGGGGCTGTCAGCGGGCTGTACGACAAATATCTTATCGGCAATTTCAATCACATGACGGTGCAGACTTATTACACTATCTATCAGGCTATTTTGATGATAATTGTTACCGCAGTGCTTTGGTATCCAAGCCGAAAAGGGAGTTCAAAATTCAAGTTCCGCTGGTCGATACTGTTTATTTCGCTCTTTCTTGTAGCCGCCGATTTTGCTTATTTCTACGCACTTACGATGCCCGATTCGATGATTTCAATAGTATCAACATTGCGGCGAGCGGGCGTAATAGTACCATTTATGTTTGGCGTATTTGTGTTGCACGACAAAAACCTTAAAATTAAATCATTAGACCTTGCCGGAGTAATTCTTGGAATGGTATTTATGTTTTTGGGTAGTAAATAAATTTTTTTGACTTATATTTGCATCAATTATCAAACTTGGAATTTGCAGTTATTTATGTACGATTATCTTAATAAAATAAATTCACCTGCCGACCTTAAATTATTGGCAAAAAGCGAACTTGCGGCTGTTTGCAGCGAACTGCGCAGTTTTATTATCAACGAAGTGGCGCAACATCCGGGTCATTTAGGGTCGAATTTGGGAGTAATTGAACTTACGGTTGCTTTGCACTATGTTTTCGACACGCCTTACGACCGCATTGTCTGGGATGTAGGTCATCAGGCTTATGCTCACAAAATACTTACCGGCAGGCGCGACAAATTCAGCAGCAACAGGCAATTTGGTGGTATAAGCGGTTTTCCCTCGCCAGCCGAAAGTCCGTACGACTCTTTTGGAGTGGGACACGCCTCGACATCAATATCGGCAGGGCTTGGAATGGCGGTGGCATCGCTGCTCAAAAACGAGGAAAACAGGCAAGTAGTGGCAGTGATTGGCGACGGCTCGATGACAGGCGGTTTGGCGTTCGAGGGATTGAACAATACTTCGATGAATTTCAATAATATGCTCATAATTCTCAACGATAATCAAATGGCTATCGACCCGCTGAAAGGTGGGATTACACAGTATTTGGTAGATATTACTTCGTCGAAAGTATATAATAAAATACGGTGGAATGTGTATCTTTTCCTGAAAAAACTCGGCTTGATTTCCGAAAGCGGGAAAAAACGCATTATTTCGCTAAACAACACTCTGAAAGCAATTTTGACAAAGCAACACAATATTTTTGAAGGATTGAACATTCGCTATTTTGGACCTGTTGACGGGCACGATGTGGAAGGATTGGTGAAAATTTTGACGGATATAAAGGATTTTACGGGTCCAAAAGTACTTCACTGCATTACTCAAAAAGGCAAAGGCTATAAAGTGGCTGAAAAAGAACAGTCGATTTGGCACTCGCCGGGTAAATTTAATGTCGAGACAGGAATGCGGATTGGCAGCGATGAGCCGGTAGATGCGCCACCACTCTATCAGGATGTGTTTGGCAAAACATTGCTTGAACTTGCACTGCAAAACGATAAAATAGTTGGCATTACCCCTGCAATGTTGAGCGGCAGTTCGATGTGCATAATGCAAAAAGTACTGCCAGCGCGTGTGTTTGATGTCGGAATTGCCGAAGGGCACGCAGTTACTTTTTCCGCCGGATTGGCAAAAGAGGGTTTGCTGCCGTTTTGCAATATATACTCGTCGTTTTTGCAACGCGCTTTCGATAATATTATTCACGACGTGGCACTTCAGAATCTCAAAGTGGTATTCTGCATCGACCGCGCCGGAATTGTTGGCACAGATGGAGCAACGCATCAGGGACTTTTCGACCTTGCTTACCTGCGAATGATACCAAACATTGTTGTTGCCGCCCCACGTAGCGAAATTGAATTGCGAAACCTGATGTTCACAGCGCAAAACTACGAAAAAGGAGCATTTGCAATTCGTTATCCGCGCGGCAGAGGTAATATTCACGATTGGCAACATCCATTTGCGGAACTGAAAATCGGCAAAGGCGAAAAACTTAAAGATGGTAACGATTTGGCAATTATTTCGGTTGGTACAATGGCTCACAGCACCGCGCAAGCCATCGAAACAGCCGAAAAACAGAACAATATCAGCATTGCACATTTTGATTTGCGTTTTGTAAAACCACTCGACGAGGAGATGCTGACCGAAGTTGCCATGCGTTTTAAGAAAATAATTGTGGTGGAAGATGGCGTGCGAAATGGCGGCGCAGGTAGTGCAATACTCGAATTTTATTCACAAAACAACTTTGAGCCAAAGGTAAAAATACTTGCTTTCCCAAATTGCTTTGTGGAACACGGCACGCAGGCTGAACTTTTTCATAAATACGGGCTGGATAGCGAGGGAATAGTTGGGGCAATTAAGAAATTAAGAAATGAAGAAATGAAGAGAATTGAAAGTTGAAAATGTGCCAATTAACAATGTGCCAATTAACAATATGCCAATTAACAATGTGCCAATTAAGAAATGAAGAAATTTAGGAATGAAGAAAAGATTAACTTACAAATTAGGTAACTATTCAAACATTCAAACTACTCAAACTATTCAAACTACTCAAACATTATAAATCATTAAAAATGAAAATCCTAATTGTCGGTGCAGGCGAAGTTGGTACGCATTTGGCGAAATTGCTTGCTCGCGAAAAAGTAAACATTACCTTGCTCGACCAAGATGCATCGCGACTGCAAGACCTTGAGAATTACGACTTCCTGACCAAAGAAGGCGCACCTAACTCAATTCACGACCTACAAGATGCCGGAGTGGCAAGTGTGGATTTGTTCATTGCCGTTACGCCGTTGGAAAGCGTAAATATGACCGCCTGTATGATTGCTAAAAATCTGGGCGCACGACAAACACTTGCCCGTATCGACAATTATGAGTACCTGCTGCCCAAAAATCGAGATTTTTTTGAAAAACTCGGAATTAATCATTTCATTTATCCCGAAGTACTTGCGGCGCACGAAATTACTGAATCGCTGCAAAAAAACTGGATGCGAAAATATCTAAGTTTCGGTAATGGGGAATTAATTTTGCTGTCGATAAAAGTGCGCCAAAACGCTGAAATTATCAATAAAAAATTTATCAGCGGTTTTTTCAATCACAATCATTACCGCGTTGTAGCCATTAACCGCAATCTCCAAACAATTATCCCAAGCGGAAACGACGAAATTATCGCTAACGATACTGTCTATTTTATTACCACAAAAGAAAATATCGATTTTGTGCGAAGGCAGGCAGGAAAAGAAGATTTCAAGATAAAAAACGTAATGATTTTGGGCGCAACACGCATTGCACAAAAAATTGTACAATCCATTTCGAACGACTATAATATAAAAATCCTCGAAAAAGATAAAGATGCCTGCTATGCTCTGTCCGAAAAATTATGCAACAACACTTTGATTATTAATCGCGATGGGCGCGATGTGGACGTGTTACGCGAGGAGGATATTGCAAATATGGATGCTTTTGTGGCTGTTACCGAAAGTTCGGAGGCAAATATGCTCGCCTGCTTGGTGGCAAAAGGTTTTGGCGTGAAAAAAATTATTGCCGAAATCGAAAATCTGGATTATATCGCCCTCTCGGAACAAATGGATATTGGCTCGCTGATTAATAAAAAAATAATTGCTGCCGGATATATCCACCAAATTACGCTCAACTCCGATGTGCTGGATATTCGCACACTGCCATCAGCCGATGCCGAGATTGTTGAAATTGGAGTTAAAGAAGGGGATAAAATCACAAAAAAACAAATTAAACATTTGCGAATGCCGTCAGACGTAAATATCGGAGGATACATTCGCAATGGTGTGGGGATGATTGTGAACGGCGATACACAAATCCTGCCCGGCGACCACGTAATTGTATTTTGTAAAGCATCGGAACATACGCCGCTAAAAGGATTGTTTTAAACAGTGATTAACGATTAGTGATTAGTGATTAACTTCCAAATTAGCTAACTACTCAAACTTTTCAAACATTCAAACTATTCAAACGCTATAAACTATTCACTACTAACTATATTTATGAATTTTCGTCAAATCGCAAAAATACTTGGAGCATTAGCCTTACTCGAAAGCGTGTTTCTACTGCTGTGCTACTTTGCCGCAATTTATTTTTCGGAAAAGGAGCAGACATATTTTCTAATCAGTTTTGTGTTTGCGCTGGTGGCAGGAGCGGGCGGAGTGATTTATGGAAACAGTTTTCGTCCTTTCAACCCTTCGTCCAACAACTTTGGCAAGCGCGAAGGCACAATTATAGTAGTATCGACATGGATAGTATTTTCGTTTTTGGGAATGATGCCCTATTGGTTGAGCGGCAATATCCCATCGTTTACAAACGCATTTTTCGAAACCATTTCGGGTTTTACCACCACCGGCTCCTCAATCCTGACCGATGTGGAAATAATGCCGCAAAGCATTCTACTCTGGCGCAGTCTGACACATTGGATTGGCGGATTGGGAATTATCGTTATTTCGCTTGCCATACTGCCCATATTCGGGTTTCAGGGTACGCAACTGTTTTCGGCAGAGGCTACAGGCGTTACAAAAGAAAAAATTGCTCCAAAAATCAGTGGCACGGCAAAACGCCTTTTTGCAATATACATCGGCTTTACCATTGCGCAAACCGTGCTAATGTGCTGCTGTGGGATGAGCCTTTTCGATGCCCTGTGCAACTCGTTTTCGACCGTATCCACCGGCGGTTTCTCCACCAAAAACGACAGCATCGCTTATTGGCAGTCGCCCGGTATCGAATGGATTGTAACGGCATTTATGATGCTTTCGGGGATAAACTTCTCGCTATTTTACTTCCTTATTAAAGGTAATTTCAAAAAGTTTTTTCGCGACGAGGAAATGCGCACCTACATCGCCATCCTCGTTGCAGCCACAATTATTGTATGCGCGTGGTCAATCCCCAGTTCCGCCTCGCTGCCCGACACATTGCGCAACAGCCTTTTTACCGTAACTTCGTTACTCACCACCACCGGTTTTTACTCCGTAGATTATTCCACTTGGGAAGCGTTAGCCTTTGTATTACTGCTGCTCACCATCGTTGGCGGCTCGGCGTCGTCCACCTCCGGCGGGCTAAAAGTAATCCGCGTACTGTTAGTTTTCAAGTACTGCTATTACGAATTTAAGCGAATAATGCATCCCCACGCCGTATTCCCCGTCAGATACAACGGCAAAGGCGTTAAAGACCAGACCATTACCCGAATGTTGGCTTATGTACTCGGCTTTGTGATAATACTGCTGATTGGCTCCGCCATCCTTTGCCTCAGCGGACTTGCTTTCGATGAGTCGATAAACGCAATGCTATCCTCACTCACCAACACAGGGATAAATGCCGGATTTGTGGAGACAAGGCACGCTGTGTCTCTATCTGCAATTCCCGAATTTTCGAAATGCT
Organism: Paludibacter sp.; assembly: GCA_031284665.1. Classification (GTDB taxonomy): domain Bacteria; phylum Bacteroidota; class Bacteroidia; order Bacteroidales; family Paludibacteraceae; genus JAITXR01. Next base: position 3,150 of record JAITXR010000397.1, on the reverse strand, counting down.
TTCTATGTCTTGTAATGCTTGTCGGGCGTTTGGAACTTTTCACCGTGCTGCTAATTTTTACACCCGAATTTTGGAAAAAATAAATATTAATTAAGTGATTAACGATTAGTGATAAGTGATTAACGTCTCCGTAGGTAAGATATTGAATGTTTACAAAAAAGCACCTTGCTGCTATTCCCCTATTAGTCCAAAAGTACGCGGCATGCACGTCTCTATACCCCTCCCCGCGCAATCGAATTAGGGACTATCATAAATTAAATATTTTATCAATAAATGTATTATTATTATTAAAAAAGGAATTACATTTGTCGAAAATTTATTCATCATAAATATAAAAATATTATGAAACGCTTTTCTATTAACTTGTTATCGCAAAAATTAAAGTTGGTTGTTACTCGATTTCCGATTTCTATTTTGTGCGTTATTGGCTTTTCCGTAATGTGTTTTGATAGCATTAATCGTTTGCAACCAGAGTATCCGGATCAACTTTGGTTGTTTTTTTCGCTTGGTTTTGTCATCAGTTTAACTGCTACTTTGTGGTTAGAAAATTTCAAAATCTGTTTTTGGCGTTATGCTGCTACTGCTGCATTGTTGCTGTTGTGTGGAATATATTGTTTCTTTCTGCCATCTAAATTTTATAATATTCATACTGATATTTGGTTACAAATAGAAATTATTGGAGCGTCGTTTTGGGTGGCTGCATTTTTTATTTCATTTCTTAAAAAAAAATCGGACAAAGCATTTTGGGCATTTACCAAAGAAGTGAATGTTCAACTTTTTATCGCTATTTTGTTTGGTTTGGTTTTATATTTGGGTTTGGTTTTGGCTGTTTATTCGTTAGACCGTTTGTTCGATTTACGGATTGAGTTTGAAGTATATCTCAATTTGGCTGTTGTTTGTTTTATCCTGTTTGCTGTTATTTATTTTTTAGCCAATATACCCAACAAAACCGATAAATACAACGAAGAACTTTCTTTGAATAAAGTATTTAAGATATTAGGTCTGTACATTTTAATTCCGCTTTTGGGAATATATATCATTATTTTGTATGCGTATTTTGCCAAAACTATTGTTTCGTGGGACTTTTCCGAAAGTTGGGTTTCTTCAATTATTGGGATAGCAGTTTCCTGCGGTTTGCTTTCAATTCTGATACTATATCCTCTTCGATTACAAGGACATAAATTTACAACCATTTTTTCACGTTATTTTATGTTATGTCTGTTTCCTCTATTTGTGCTGATGAGTATAAATATTGTCAAACGATTATTCGACCATCCCACCATCGACCAAGGTTATGCTTTGTGGTTTAATTTATGGTGCTATGGCATTGGTTTGTACTTGTTTATATCCAAAGCAAAGCAAATTAAATGGATTGTCATTTCGCCGGTAGTACTTTTTCTATTGATTTCGATTCTACCGTTCAATGTTGCAAGTGTAACCAAGTATATTTTATTAGACAGATTGGAAAGGACACTAAATATCACAACTCAAACAAAACTTACTTCGCTCGAAACTCGCGACCACTACCTGCAACTTTCATCCGAAGAACAACAAAAAGTTTCTAACTCAATCGATTATATTTCGGATAATTACGGAAAAAACACTTTGCAGCCGTATTTTAGCGATGATATTTCCATTGTTTCGATATATACAGTATTAAAATCGGACACGTTTGACGCCACAAGCGATTTTGAATTTGCCGCCGATTTTGAGTTTATCGAAACACACGGAGCCGATTTGTTTATTCCGCTAAAGTATGGAGTATATGTCAGTCGCGATACCGAAGCAGATAGCGAAGTAAAACTAACGCTTATTGATAATAATAAATTTTTGATAGTTGAATTAAAGAGCAGACCTGTCAAAATTGAAATTCCTGTAACAGATATTGTTTCTCAATTGATAAAATCAAAAGCACCAAGAAATTTGAGTGATAATGAGAAACAATTATTAATTTACGAAAACGATAAATTTGTCGTTTACATATATCGCATTGCCGGAGAGTATTCTGAAATAGAGAATTTTACAATAAACAATATTTCAGGTTATTTATTTGTAAAATAAGGATGAACGGTCTTTATAAACTATAAACTAATTTCTGGATTGCTTTGTGAAATACACTCGCAATGACGGGCAGAATACACGCAATCCACTCTATAAACTATTCACTAATCACTAAAAAACTAATTTATGACTCGACAAGAATTATTTTCCAACATTTGCCGCAAGCGTTCGTTTCTATGCGTAGGTTTAGACAGCGATATAAATAAAATTCCCGAACATTTGTTTGACCTGAGCGATGACCCGATTTTTGAATTTAACCGCGCAATTATCGATGCCACTGCCGATTTGTGCGTTGCTTACAAACCTAACCTCGCTTTTTACGAATCGCTTGGCACGGCGGGCTTGGATGCCCTCGAACGCACTGTGGATTATATCGCCGCGAATTACCCCGACCAATTCATAATTGCCGATGCTAAACGTGGCGATATTGGCAATACGGCGTCGATGTATGCCCGCAGTTTCTTTGGCAATATGAACTTTGACGCGCTGACCGTTGCGCCGTATATGGGCGAGGATTCGGTTACTCCGTTTCTCGCTTACGAGGGGAAATGGGTTGTACTGCTGGCTTTAACGTCAAACAGCGGTGCTTTCGATTTTCAATTTACAAAAGACGAATCCACAGGCGAGCCGCTGTTCGAAAAAGTACTTCGCACATCGCAGCAATGGGGCAACGCCGATAATATGATGTACGTGGTTGGAGCCACCAAAGCCGAAATGCTTGCCGATATTCGCCGCATTGTACCCGAGCATTTTTTGCTTGTCCCCGGCGTTGGGGCGCAGGGTGGAAGTCTGCAACAAGTAGCCAAAAACGGAATGAACGCTCAATGCGGATTGCTTGTAAACTCCTCGCGGCAAATAATTTACGCCTCATCCGCTCCCGATTTCGCACAAGCCGCCCGCACAGAGGCAATGAAAGTGCAGAGGGAAATGGAAGAGTTATTAATTATTAATGGTTAATTATTAATGGTTAATTAATAGTGATGAGTTAGTTTGAATGGTTTGAATGTTTGAATGGTTTGAACAGTTTCCTAATTTGTAAGTTAATCACTAATCACTAATCGTTAATCACTAAATTAGCAGCTGTCTTTG
>JAITXR010000068.1 GCA_031284665.1 Paludibacter sp. | reverse complement strand
TAATTAATTAATTGTTAATAAATTGTTTACTATTTTACAAAGATAAACAAAATGCAATGGAATATATAATAATTTTAATAACTTTTTTTCTTGTTTATTGTTTTTTATACTAAACTTATTACCTGCATTTTTACCATCAATCGCTACGCTTCATTATTAGTGGAGAGTGTAGAGTTGGTTTGAATAGTTAACAAATTAGTAGTTTCTTCACTAATCATTAACCATTAATCACTATTTCCACCCATTTCCGTGCATTTACAAAGGCTTCGACCCAAGGGGTAATTTGGTTTGTATCGCGATGTTGTGCGGGATAGTGCGCCCATTGCCAAGGGAAAATTGCGCGTTCGGGGTGAGGCATCATCGCTAAATGTCTGCCATCGGCGGAGCAAATTCCCGCTACATTATAATCCGAGCCGTTAGGATTTCCCGGATATGCCGAATGGGTATATTTGGCAACAATATTATAGGCATTCTCGTCCTGCGGCAGGTAAAATTTCCCTTCGCCGTGTGCCACCCATACTCCGAGTTTTGAGTTGGCAAGCGAGGCGAGCATCACCGAGTTGTTTTGCGGAATTGTAACTCCTGTAAATGCCGATTCAAATTTATGCGAATCGTTGTGCAACATTTGCGGGCGAATATCGTGTTCGGGCGTAATAAGGTTGAGTTCAATCATAAGTTGGCAGCCGTTGCAAATTCCCAAACTCAATGTATCAGTACGTTTGTAGAAATTATCGAGGGCGAGTTTTGCCTTTTCGTTATACAGAAAACCTCCTGCCCAACCTTTTGCAGAGCCAAGCACATCCGAGTTTGAAAATCCTCCGCAGAACACAATCATATTCACTCCCTCGAGCGTTTCGCGTCCGGAGGCAAGGTCGGTCATGTGGACATCTTTGACATCGAAACCGGCAAGATAGAGCGCATAAGCCATTTCGCGGTCGCCATTTGTGCCTTTGTCGCGGATAATTGCTGCGCAGATATTGCTTGCTTTTCTGTCCTGCGAAAGCCCGAATTGTGATAATTTTCCTGTGAAAGCGGGATTAAAACTAAATTCAAGCGGCTGATTTTTGTAATTATTATAGCGGGCGCGAGCGCAAATTTCGCCACTTTGAGAGCGGTCGAACAGATAAGATGTTTGATACCACAAATCGCGTAATTCGTTGATAGCAAAGCAATATGCTGCATGTTTACTGTTTATTTCCAATTTTCGTTCGGCTGTGGGTACGGCAATGCGAGCAAAACCGATGCCATTTTCGTTGAGTATTTTTTCAACTGCTTTTGTTTCTTTTACCTGAATCAATACTCCCGGATTTTCGGCAAAAAGGATTGCAGTTAATGAATTTTCGGCAATTTGGTTTAACGATACATTTAATCCTCCGTTTACATTAGCAAAACACATTTCGAGCAAGGCGGTTAACATTCCACCGGCTGAAATATCGTGTCCGGCAAGGATAAGTTTTTTTGAAATCATTTCCTGAATACTTTCAAAGGCTGCCTTGAAATAATCAAAATCCTTGACTGTTGGCACTTCATCGCCCACTTTATTAAGCGTTTGAGCCAGCACCGAGCCCCCAAGTTTATGACTGTCGAACGAAAAATCGACATAATAAATGGCAGTATTTTCGTCGTTAACCAACACCGGCGACACAGTTTTTTTGACATCCGCCACTTCGGCTGCTGCCGAAATAATAACAGTGCCGGGGGCAAAGACTTTTTTATCGCCATATTTTTGTGTCATCGAAAGCGAATCTTTTCCTGTCGGAATATTAATGCCAAGCGCAATTGCAAATTCCGAGCAAGCCTCAACTGCTTTGTACAGTCGGGCATCTTCGCCCGGATTTTTACATGCCCACATCCAGTTTGCACTTAGCGACACGCTTTTAAGTCCTTCTTTGATTTCAGCCCATACAATATTTGTCAAAGCCTCAGCAATAGCCAGCACCGACCCTGTTTCGGGAGCGGCAAGGGCGGCTATCGGCGCGTGCCCGATGGAAGTGGCAATACCCACAGTTCCGCGATAATCGAGCGCCACAACGCCTAAATCGTTGAGCGGCAATTGAATTTCACCGGCGCATTGCTGGCGGGCGATTTTTCCGGTTACCGAGCGGTCAACTTTATTTGTCAGCCAATCTTTGCAGGCTACAGATTCCACTTGCAGCACATTTTCGATATATTCTTTCAGTTTATCGTCCGAAATTTCAATATTTGCAAAATGTTCTTCCACGCTTGTGTCGGTGATAATAGTTTTTGGCGGATTTCCGAAAAAGTCGGATATTTGCATATCAATAGGTTTTTCGCCATTTTTCTTTTCGAACACAAAATCCATTTCTCCTGTTGTTTCGCCCACAATATAAAACGGCGAACGCTCGCGCATTGCAATTTGACGGACTTTTTCAATATCATTTTCTTTGAGCAACAATCCCATTCGTTCTTGCGATTCGTTTCCCACAATTTCTTTTGCGCTCAAAGTTGGGTCTCCCACCGGCAGAGCGTCGATGTCGATTTTGCCACCGGTGCTTTCCACAAGTTCTGACAGGCAGTTCAGATGCCCGCCAGCGCCGTGGTCGTGGATTGATACGATTGGGTTTGTATCAGCCTCTGCCAAAGTGCGGATTACGTTCGACACACGTTTTTGCATTTCGGGGTTTGCACGTTGCACGGCGTTCAGTTCTATCGTATTGTCGTATTGTCCTGTTTCTACTGACGAAACCGCGCCTCCGCCCATTCCAATTCGGTAATTATCGCCTCCCAAAACAATTACTTTTTCGCCTTTCTCGGCAGTTTCTTTCAAGGCATCTCTTTTGTTTGCAAAGCCAATTCCGCCCGCAAGCATTATCACTTTGTCGTAACCAAATGTTTTGCCGTTTTCCTCGTGTTCAAATGTTAACAATGAGCCGCAAATTAGCGGTTGCCCGAATTTATTTCCAAAATCCGATGCTCCGTTCGATGCTTTTATTAATATTTGTTCCGGTGTTTGATATAGCCATTTGCGTGGATTTACAGTGGTTTCCCAAATCCGTTTTACTTGCCTTTCGCCTAACGATTGAGGCGCAAAACGCGGGTAACTTGTCATATATACTGCTGTTCCGGCTATTGGGAGCGATGCTTTGCCGCCACCAAGCCTGTCGCGAATTTCGCCGCCTGTGCCTGTGGCTGCTCCGTTAAACGGCTCTACTGTGGTTGGGAAATTATGTGTTTCGGCTTTTAACGAAAGTACGGAATCTATTGTTTTGCTTGTGAAAAAATCGGGTTTATCGCCGCTTGCAGGTGCAAATTGTTCAATTTTAGGACCTTGATTAAAAGCCACATTATCTTTATATGCCGACACAAGTTTGTTCGGATTTTCTTCGGATGTTTTTTTGATAAGTTTAAAAAGCGAGAGTTCTTTCTCTTCTCCATCAATAATATAAGTACCATTGAAAATTTTATGGCGGCAATGTTCCGAATTAACTTGCGAAAAGCCAAAGACTTCGCTATCGGTTAATTTTCTGCCAATTTTAATGCTCAGACTGTTCAGATATTCAATTTCGTCGCCACTCAAAGCCAAACCTTCGCGCAGATTATAGGCTGCAATATCATCAATATATATTACTGCTTCGGGCTGTTTGTCGATAGTGAAAATATTCTGGTCGAGCCCCGAAAAAATGCGTTCGAGCATTGGGTCGTATTGCAAACTGCCCTGCACTGACGGCGTGGACGGCAAATGGCGAAACTCTTCGATACGAATAATGCCGCTGATACCCATATTTTGAGTAATTTCAACGGCATTTGTGCTCCAAGGAGTTATCATTTCGCGGCGAGGACCGATAAAATTTCCTTCGACAGTTTTGTCTTTTAGAAATTTTGATTCGCTAAAAAGCCATTCGAGTTTTTGCATATCGGCGATGCCGGGTTTACTGTGCGATTCGACAGCGTAAATACCTTGGTGGTTTGAAGTGCGGAAAAAGAGTATCATTGTTTTTTAGAATAAAAAGAGTAAAGAATAAAGACAAAAGACAATAAAAAAATATTTGCAAAGATAGGGTTTTTATCGGCAAAGTGAAAGGTAAAAATCAAAAAAGTTTGTAACTTTATAAAAAAACGTTATTTTTGCGAAAAAATATCTTTATGACTCATCGCGAACGTTTTTTTGCAACTATCGAAAATCGACCAACCGACCGCCCCGCATCGTGGTTGGGTTTGCCTGTGCTTTCGGCTATACCTGCTTTATTGCGGCATTTCGAGGTGTCGTCGGTTGACGAATTGAAACTTAAAATTGATGACGATGTTTATCCAATCGAAGTTCCATATAATTTTCCACCATCAAATCATATTGCCTGCGCTTTTAAATTTGCAAAAACAGCGCACGACGATAAACCCGACGAGCGCACACTTACTGCCCCGGGTTTTTTCGAAGATTATTCGTCGCCTTCGGATGTTGCGAAATTTCCCTGGCCTAATCCTGCCGATTATTTAGATGCCGAAGAGTCGCGGCGCTTGGCAATGGCTGCCAATCCTGAGTATGCGCGATTGGGAATAATGTGGAGTGCACATTTTCAGGATGCTTGTGCGGCTTTTGGAATGGAAAACGCGTTGCTCACAATGCTTACAAACCCCGAAATGTTTACAGCCGTAATCGACAGAATAACAGAGTTTTACCTGCAAGCAAACGAAATTTTTTATCGTGCTACAAGCGGTTATCTCGATGCGGTGCTGATAGGAAACGATTTTGGCAGTCAAAATTCATTGCTGCTCGACCCCGAACTTTTGCGGCAGTTTGTTTTCAAAGGCACTCGGCAACTTGTGGAGCAGGCAAAAAGTTACGGGCTGAAAGTTATTCATCATTCTTGCGGCTCAATTTTTCCGGTTATTGACGATTTAATTGAACTTGGGGTAGATGCCATTCATCCGATACAGGCGTTGGCTGCGGATATGGATGCTCAAAATTTGAAAAATAATTTTTACGGCAAAACGGCTTTTTGCGGAGGCGTTGATGCTCAACAATTACTTGTACACGGCACTCCGCAGCAAGTGGCAGATAAAGTGCAGGAACTCAGAAGTTTATTTCCTACGGGATTGATAATTTCACCAAGCCACGAAGCAATTTTACCCGATATTCCGCCAGCAAATGTGGAGGCATTATTCAAAAATTTAAAACCCTGTTAGGGCTAGAGCATATTAATTTTGAAACAACTAACAAATTTAAAACCCTAACAGGGTTAAGCGTATTACTTTAATTAGTATTTATCTGATTAAAACCCTGTTAGAGTTAATTGAAAAAAATATTATACTTAAAAACATTAAACATTGAACAACAACTTACCAAAACATATTGTTTACTCGCCTACGGTGGTCGATTTTATTACCGTAGCAGCCGAGATGTGCCTGTTTTTGGAAAACGTCGAAAAATTTTCAAAAGCCGAATTTATCGACAAATTAACCAAATTACTCCCTATGCTTTATCTCAAAGCATCGTTGATAACTGCGCCCGACACAGTATTTGACGAGCCATCCGAAAAATTTGTAAGCGAAGCCGATTATAATTTTATTTTTCAACAAAGCGAACAGTTGCTTGGCTCTGATAATGCCTATCTCGAAGTGTTTCACAGCGATATGGAACGCAGCGACACGCCTGTTTTAGCCTATATTTCCGAAAATTTGGCGGATATTTATCAGGAAATAAAAGATTTTGCCTGCAATTATCAAACCCTCGATACCGATATTATGAACGACTCGCTTGCCTGCTGTATTACTGCATTCTGCGAACATTGGGGGCAAAAATTAATAAATGCTTTACGCGCATTACATTACCTGCGATATAGCGATAGTTTTACCGAAATTTTAAATAATAATGTATAAAGCCAAAATCACAAAAGAAGAAGTAAACAACTTGCCCGCTGCTGCGTATAATGGACTTATCACAGTGATTGACAAGCCCGAATTGGTGGGCGATGCGGTCAAATTTCTGCGCGCGCAGTCAGTTGTGGGAATTGACACAGAAACCAAACCAACTTTTGCCAGCAATCAACACAATAGCGTGGCACTGCTGCAAGTGGCTACACTCGACCGCTGTTTCCTTTTTCGTCTGAATAAAATTAATTTTAGCGAAGAATTAAGCGATTTTTTAGAAGATGAAAAAGTAAAAAAAATAGGCTTGGCTGTGCGCGACGACTTTGCAGGATTAAATCGACAACGCAAATTCAAACCCGCCAATTCTATTGATTTGCAGAATATTGTGCGCAATTACGGCATTTTGGAACTCGGATTGCAGAAAATTTTTGCTATCGTATTCGGGCAAAAAATATCAAAATCCCAACGTTTATCGAATTGGGAAAATCCCACACTTACTCCTCAACAACAATTGTATGCCGCCACTGATGCTTGGGCTACATTGTTAATATATAGCAAATTAAGCGGCGAGCCGACACTGTCGCAAAGCGAAATAAACAGAATAATTGCCGAAAACACTCCTCAACCTCCAATTAACGAAAATTTATGATAAAAATAAGCCTAAAACCACGCAAAGAAGAAAGTTTACTCCGCTACCATCCCTGGGTATTTTCGGGTGCAATCGCCCGCATCGACGGCAAACCTGCCGAAGGAGAATTGGTGCGCGTTACGGATTGTAACGATAATTTTTTGGCTGTGGGACATTACCAGACAGGCAGCATTTCTGTACGTGTGTTGAGTTTTGTTGACGAAAAAATAGATAACGATTTTTGGCAGAAACGCATTGTGGCTGCATATTCGCTGCGCCACTCGCTTGGATTGATTAACGGCACAAACGACACTTATCGCCTCGTTCACGGTGAGGGCGACTCGCTCCCCGGATTGATAATCGATGTCTATGCTGATACGGCTGTGATGCAGGCACATTCGGCAGGAATGCATCGCTGCCGAAATATTATTGCACAAATTATAATCGAAACAATTCCAACGCTCAAAAACGTTTACTATAAATCGGAAAGCACCTTGCCAATCAATGCTTTATCAAGCGAAAGCGAAAATTCCGATGGTTATTTGATTGGACAATATGCCGAAAATCATATTGCTACCGAAAATGGATTGAAATTTTCGGTCGATTGGCAGCGCGGACAGAAAACAGGTTTTTTTATCGACCAGCGCGAAAATCGTGAATTGTTGCAACGATATTCCGGAGACAAAACAGTTTTGAATATGTTCTGTTACACAGGCGGCTTTTCGGCTTATGCACTGCAAGGAGGCGCACAAAAAGTAGTGTCGGTGGACAGTTCGGCAAAGGCAATTGAACTGACAAATCGGAATATCAACATCAATTTTCCGAACGATAAATGCCATTCCGCTTTTGCTGATGACGCATTCAAATTTATGAGCCAAAGTGCTGAACAATACGACATTGTAGTACTCGACCCTCCGGCTTTTGCCAAACGCTTGAACGCCGTGCCGAATGCTTTGCGTGGTTACCAAAAACTGAATGCGGCGGGAATAAAAAAGGTGAAAAATGGTGGATTGCTGTTTACGTTTTCGTGTTCGCAAGCGGTATCGCGCCAGCAATTCAGGTTAGCGGTGTTGAGTGCGGCAGTTGAAAGTAAGCGGACAGTACGTATTTTGCACCAATTATCGCAACCGGCTGACCATCCTGTTTCTATTTT
>JAITXR010000389.1 GCA_031284665.1 Paludibacter sp. | reverse complement strand
CATTTGAAAGTAGCAAGCGAGCGATATGCAACGCGAAATTCGTCGTTTTTCCCATCGCCATTCGGAGTAAAGGCAAAAGGCACTTGCAAATCAGAATCTGACACCTTAATAGTTATCGTATCGCTCGCCCAGCAATACTGATTACTGCTCGTTAACACCAAACGATACACGCCTGTTTCGGCAAAAGTATATTGTTGGTCTTTGTCGGCACGCGAAAACATTGGCACATTGTCCTTAAAAAATTCCCAATTATGATACAACGCCGCCTCGTTGGCATAGGAATTAAAAGTAATGTCGAGCGGCGACGAGCCTTCGATAGCGTCCACATCTTGCGGGCGCTCGTCCTCGTTTGTTTCGCTGCGCGGCGAAGTAGTGCTTACAATGTGCGCTTCCACCTTCACGGCACGATACATAGCGGAAGTAAACTCAGTCAAAGGTTTAATATTCAAAGCCTTTGCAAAAACATCATCACCCACAATTTTGAATTGAGTATCGCAAAGCGGGGCTTGACTGACGTTGATTGTTGCCGCAGGAAGAATAACAGTAAACTCAAGTTTTTTCTCATTCCATTTTTTGTCGGAGTACTCTACGGTGCTATACGAAACCGTAAAAATGCGGTCGATAAAAATATCCCTGTTTTGTTGTGGCGTTTGATAATAAAGCATTTCAACATCTGCTTGGATTAACAAATTTAACTCATTACACTGCTCCGCCGGCTTATTTTCGGGAACAAGCGAATAAAAAATCGGCAAATATAGACTGTAATCAATCACCCAGATAGAGTACGAAATACTATCGTCAATCTTCAGAATATAACCCGTCATATTCTCGACATTAAAGGTTTCGGTCTGACTGTCAATAGGATTCGCGGTATCCGAATATTTATACCAATTCACACTATTATTAAATGTACCATTATAAACGAGCGACGTATTGGAATCAATGCCGTTAAACACAAACAAATAATCGATACCCGGATAATTTGGATTATTATGATAACTAACAAAAGTTCCATTCGCACTTACTTGCGCAAAAAGTTGAATAGAACAGGCAAAAACGCTTAAAAGCAAAATAGTTTTTTTCATTTTCATTTTTTATTTCTAAATTCCTTAATTTCTAAATTTTAAAGTGATTAACTTACAAATTAGGATGTTAATCATTCATCGCTAATCGCTCATCACTAAAATTAATTTTCTGCAAAGTTAGGTTTTATTTTTTTATAACAAAAAAACTAAAAAATAATTCTGTTATTGTTCAAAATAAAAGTATATTTGCAAAATAAAAACAGTAAAAGCAAATCAAAATTATAAAAAAAAATGCTGAGAACGAAAAATCTAATAACAATTCTTTTATTTTCGTTATCGTTTGTATTAATGGCTCAAAATGCAAAACAGACTAACGACATTGAATATCAAGTATATATGGTCGAAGCAGGCGAAGGTTTGTACTCAATAAGTAAAAAATTCGGAGTAACGCAAGAACAAATAATAACTTGCAATCCACAAGCCAAAGATGGAATAAAAGCGGGGCAAACACTGCTTATTCCCGTTGCAAATACACAAACAAAAAATTCACAAGAGGCTGCAAATCAAGAATTTATTTCTCACGTTGTAACGCCAAAACAGACTTTGTATGCCATTAGCCAAAAATATAACGTTTCGCAGGACGACATTATAAAATACAATCCTGCCGCCAAAAACGGATTATTGGTAGATATGGTGCTCCAAATTCCGAAAAATGCGGCAAAATCAGGAAATCTTCCTGCTACAAATCCTGCACCGGCGGCTGTTCGCACAGAAAATTCATCTGCTCAATCGAATAGCGACTCCAAATTTTTTATTCACACAGTGGAACAAGGCGAAACTTTATCGTCGATATGCCGAATGCACGCTATGGATATTAAACAGGTAATTCGCCTTAACCCCGGCGCCGAAAAAACATTGCGCGTTGGCGATAAATTGATACTGCCCGTCAAAGAAATGCAAATAAATACCGACGATAAACGGATTGCAAACGAAATTTCGGATGCCTCGTCAATCAAAATCGCTTTTCTGTTGCCATATATGCTTCAAAACCTGAAAGATGCCACAAACGACCGCTTTTTGGAATTTTATGCCGGCGCATTGCTTGCAATTTCCGAGGCGCGCCAACAAGGAGTGAAATTCAAAATTTATGCTTACGATACCGAAAAATCGGAAAGCAAAATAATGGAAATTCTGGCGCAACCCGAACTTAAAAAAGTTGATTTAATTGTAGGACCTGCATATTCAAATCAAATTCAGGCAATTAGCGATTTTGCTAAAAACAATAATATTAATACGCTAATTCCATTTTCGGCAAATGTGAGTGATATTAACAACAATCCATTTTTGTTTCAATTCAACCCAAGTCAGGATGTCGAAGCCGAATTTACTGCCGAATGGTGTAAAAATAATTTTGCTAACAAGAATATTTTATTGGCATATTTTCCAAAATCGGCAAATTACGATTCCGGAAACAGTTTTCTCGAAAAACTCGAAAATTGTCTAATTCAAAAAGGCATAAGAAATTATCAAAAAATTGAAAATATTTCAGCAAAAACAATCTTGACGATTGATAATAACCGCGAAAATATTGTGTTTTTCAATAGCGATAAACTGTCGCAAGTGCAGCCGTTTTTTGCGCAGTTAGATTCTTTGGCGCAATTCCATTCAATATCGCTTTACAAGCAGTACAGTTGGCAATTACCGGCAAACAGACGTTTTAAGTTTTTCAGCATTTCGCCTTTTATTCCGCTCGACGAATCACCGTTACTGTCGCTCTACAACACTAAATTTCGCAACGAAATAGGCTGGCAGCCAACCACTTCGCAGCCCAGATACGATATTTTAGGTTACGATTTGACTACATTTTTTATCTCGAAAATGAAAATCAACGCAAAACATTTCAGCACCCAACAATTAAAATTAGAAAGTGATATAGGCATACAATCCGAAGTGAGATTTGAGCGCAGCAGCGCAAATTCAGGTTTCATCAATCACCAACTCTACTATTCAAATAAATAATAAATCAAACTTTCGCGCCAAGCAAATGAAACATTGTGTAATAATTATATTGTTGCTCGCGTCGTTCACAGCAGCGGCGCAACACAAATATTATCCTCCGGAATTGTACGTGGGAGCATCGTTTGGCTACACGATTTCCAGAGTTGGCTTTAATCCCAAAGTGAAACAAACTTATTTGCTCGGAAACAATGGTGGATTGATGTTCAGATACATAGCCACTAAAAATTTGGGTTGGCAGGTCGAACTCAACTTTCAACAGCGCGGATGGAACGAAAGGGACAGCGCAACAAACAATAATTTTTACGCTCGGCGGCTCGATTACGTCGAAATTCCTTTTATGACACACTTTAATTTTGGGACAAAATTCAGGCTTTATTTTAATATAGGTCCAAAATTCAGTTATTTGCTCAACGAAAAAGAATTAACAAACAATACAAATAACTCCACGCTGGAGCAACATTACAAGCCTGTATATAATCGTTTCGATTACGGTTTTTGTGGAGGACCGGGTTTTTACCTTATTATTAAGAAACAAGTTTTTCAAATTGATGGAAGATTTAATTATTCGGTTGCGGATATATTTTCAAACGACTTACTAAACCGATTTAATTATTCAAACAATCTGAATATTTCGCTATCGGCAGCGTGGTTGATTAATTTAAAATGACAATTCAAAATAAACTATTATGAAACAAATTATTTCAATTCTTTGCATTGTGTTAACGTTTTGTTTATCAGCACAAAACACCAAAACAACGCTAAAATCCGCCACCGTATTTTTTAGCGGAGCCGAACTTACACACACAGCATCGGCAGCACTAAAAGCAGGCGAAAACATTGTTACGCTCGAAGGATTAAGCCCTGCGATTGATATTAACTCGTTGAAAATAAATGTATCGAATAGTGTTTTGCTTTCTTCGTCCGAATTTTCGACCGATTATCTTTCCGAAAAAAAATCGTCCGATTTGGTAACACGTTTGCAGGATTCAATTGAGATTGTAAACGCCGAAATTGCCAAACTCAACACCGCTATTAAAATAAATACCAACGCTTTAACGTTTTTGCAAAAAGGCATCGAAAGCAATTTGGGTGGAAATGCCGATGTGATAAAAAAAACGCTGACACTTGCCGAAATCACACAAAACCTCGATTTTTACAGCACAAAAGCCAATGCGCTGGAAATTACCATTGCCAACGACAACAAGAAAAAAGAAACAGCAACAAAATCGTTGCAACGGCTTAATAATCAGTTAAATCAGGAACGCGGCGCAAAAGGCACAAACACCGGACTGCTGAAACTTGCTTTGGTTGCACCTGTTGCCGCAACTGCCAATATCACAGTTACTTACTTCACACAATCGGCAAGTTGGACTCCTTACTACGATATGAATATTGCAAGCATCGATAAGCCGGTAGTACTGCAAAGTCGCTCAAAAGTGCGCCAAACAACAGGTTTGGATTGGGAAAAAGTAAAAATTACGCTTTCAACAGCCACGCCTTCGCGCGGAAAAGATGCACCGGTTTTTTCTACTTGGTTTTTGAATTACGTTACTTATCATCCACGTACTCAGGCAAATGCGGATTTAGAAAATTCTATTTCGTACGACGATTCTAATAAAGGATATTCTGCTCCGGGTGCAGCCTCTACTGTTCGTATTCGAGGTTTATCTTCTGGTAACGAAAACTCAACACCTTTATATATTGTCGATGGTATGCCTTACGATGACATGAACAACATTAACCCTGATATGATTAAATCTATCGAGGTTTTAAAAGATGCCTCTGCAACAGCCATTTACGGTATTAGAGGTGTAAATGGAGTAATTGTTGTTACTACTAAAAAGATGGAAGATTACATTACTTCCGAAGAAAAAAATATCTCGATGGAATATGCTATCGACTTGCCTTACAACATTCCGGGCAATGGCAAGGAGCAGATTATTGATTTGAAAAAATACGAAGTGTCGGCAAAATACAAATATTATTGTGCGCCAAA